>JAOTSC010000028.1 GCA_030247525.1 bacterium
ACGAGATGCCCAGGAGTCTCGTGGGCGCGGAGATGTGTATAAGAGACAGCTCTCGAGCGATCAGATCGCCCGTGAGAATAATCTAACCGCAGCGCAAGTCCGGAAAGACCTCTCCTATTTTGGCGCTTTCGGACGGCGCGGACTCGGTTACAATGTGCAATCGCTCTACGATACGATTAGTCGATTGCTTGGTTTGAACAAGCAATGGAATGTCGTACTGATAGGGCTTGGAAACATCGGTCGGGCGCTCGTCGCCTACGACGGATTCCGGCAGCGCGGATTCAATATCCGGTTGTTAATCGACAGCGATCCGAACAAAGTCAATCTAAAGATTAAAGACCTCACGATTCGCCCCTATTCCGAACTTCGGAAACTGGTGCCGCAACTCGAAATTAAAATTGCGATTCTGTCTGTACCGGCGGAAGCAGCACAGGCAGCAGCAGAGGAAGTAATCGCTGCCGGTTGTCGCGCGATCTTGAACTTTGCTCCGGTTACATTGCAGGTGCCTGATTCTGTCTATGTGCGGCAAGAGAATATGGCGTTTGAAATCGAATCGTTGAGTTTCCTGCTCACTCACGAAAAACGCACACAATAAGCTCCGATGATGCTGCGTCGTAATCCGACTCCCGTTAGTTTACGGTCAACGCATAGCCGAGTTGTATCTTCGTCGCCCTATTCAGCGTTAGCATCGCTCTACGATGCACTAATGTGGCACGTCGATTATGTCCATTGGGCGCAGTACCTCGTTCAGATTGCCCGCAAGTATTCGTTACCCAATGGCGCTTGGTGCGAAGGGGGCTGCGGTACCGGTAACATCGCACTGCGCATTGCAAAAATGGGTAACTCGATTTCCGGATTCGATATTGCTCCCGCGATGATCGATGCTGCTCGTAAGAAAGCGCTGGAACAAAACCTCCCTGTTAAATTTGCAACTGCATCATTCAACGATTTTTCCGTACAAGACCTCGCATTCCTGTTTGTCGTGTATGATGGCGTTAACTATTTACTGAAGCGCAGCGAGTTAGAGGCATTTCTATTACGCGCATCGGCATCCCTCCAGTTTAATGGTTTATTCGTTTTCGATATCTGTACTGAACGCAACTCGTTACGCAATTTGTTCGATTGGCGTGATAGTCAGTCCCGCAACGGTTACCATTACATCCGGCACAGTTGGTATGAACGCGAGCGGCAGCTTCATCACAACGATTTTGAAATTGTAACCGACTCCGATCCCGATACGGTTTTTATCGAAAACCACCTGCAGCGTATTTATTATATCAACGACGTGGTTACATTATTGAAAGCGACGCCGTTACAACTCATCGCAATCCTTGGCGACACGACCTTTTCGCCGGGTACCGAACATAACGACCGCGTACACTTCGTTTGCCGCAACCGCTTGTGATAAAAGCTTCCTCATGAATGCCGCACAGTGGGAGGAACAATGCATCGATTAGTTTTTCATTCGGTAGTGGTTTTCCTGTTATGTATTTCAGGACTATTCGCTACTGCGAATTCAGTTGCTGTTGGCGATACCCGTACGTTTTGGGTAACCAGTTTTGTTAATTGGCCGCTGGTGATTCCGAATAGCGATAAATACGAGACACCGGCGACCTGTCGTGCCGTTACCGATCATTGTTACATCTTTGTGCAGGATAGCGCTTGGGGCACCGGATTAGGTGTCGTTACTCAATCCCACGTCGACGACTTTGTCACCGCGCTTGAGACCCGCACCCCCGCTCGTACCGATTCCGGGCTCATGGAAACCATTCCGACGACTTGTGGCGCGTTTCCTAATGCCATCGATCGCGATGAACATGTCTATGTGCTAATCACCCGCTTTCAGGATCTACTTGCCGGTATGCTGCTCACAAGCTATTTCGACCGTGCAAATCAAATGTCGAATACAATATCCCGGTTGATACAACTTGGTTACTCGGAAGAGGTAGAATTGATTTACGTCAATGCCAACTATGTCTCGCTACCATTCAATACGGGGAGAAACCAAGCTCATGGCGGTTGTACAGCGGCGCTGGGACAGCTCTGTTTGAATGCGCGCGACATGTTGGATGGTCCCTTGGTGTTCGATGGTATACCGGAATGGTTGAAACTAAAAAATGGTTATCCGAATGCTCCGTTGGTTGGCATCAATTACCCGCAGCAATTTTGGAACGATCCAGCAACTCGGCTCGATCCCGACATCGCTACTTACAGTCTACTCGATATTACTTCGCGCTATAAATATCTCGGGGCGTTTGTAACGTTCTGGCAATACCTGTCCGAGCAATTGGGAAATTCCGCCGTACGGGCGGTGGCTGTGAATTCGCTGCCCGGTTCAACCGGTTTCAATAGTGCGATGTCTTCGCTGGGGACGGATCGTCGCTTCACTGATTTATTTGAAGATTGGTCGATTGCGAATAAACTCGACGATAGTACGACCGCCAGCATTCGCTATTACCATCGGAATTACAACCCCTCAGTCGTATGGAGTACCACGACGACCAGTTATCCCGATACTGCATTGGGTGACACGCTGCCGGGCAATGCAACCCGCTATCACCGCTTCCAGAATTACAATGGCGGCGACCAAAAACGCCTTCATTTTATTGGGAATAACGGCGGCACCTTCCAAGTGTACCGGCTTCGTACCACCAATGGTCAACGCGCGATTACCCAACTGGCAGTTACAAACGGCGAGTGTATCGAAGAGCTCGCGGGAACCGAAACCGCGCTGATTGTCATGAACGAACAACTGCTGGGCAGCGCAACCTATCAGATCGTCGCCGAGTCGGTATCAACAATTCGTAATCCAGAACCAACCGAGCAATCTTCTCCGCAACCATTTACGTTAAGTGGCAATTCCATTTTGAGCGCCGGTGCCGGGAACTGGACGATTTCGCTTACAAGTGCGGCTCCTGTATCAATTGCGCTTTACGATGTGGCGGGACGGCAATTGTATCAAAATGAGTTTGTATTCTCGACGGGATTACATACCATCAATCTTGCGAACGTATTATCGAAGCATGCCAATGGAACCTATTTCCTGCGGGCAAATACACCTGCCGCGGTAGCGATAAAAAAAATAATCTGGCTGCATTAGAAAGAAATCAAAATGGCAAAATCAAAACTACCGCCGTTCGGCGATCTGCCGGGCTTCGATGTCGAATTGTTTCATGAAGCACTGCTTGCCGGCGACCGCGATGCAGCGTTGGAGGAGTTCTTTATTCTGATTGAAGAAGGACACCCTCCCAGCTTTCTCGGCAGGGTATTGTTCGATGCGATTCTCGAAGTCGGTTCGCTGCAGCAGCTTCCTACAGCAAATGCCGCAATGTCGTTGCTGCCGCATTTACCATCGGAGTTTTCCGGCTTAGCGCTATTGCAGACAGCATCGCTTCTGTTCGTAAAAGAGTGGGGAGAAGCCGAACGATCCAGTCAAGCCGCATCCGCTTCCCGACAATTCGACAACGATGTCCTCAACGGGATACTGCAAGAATCCGCGCTACATCTTGGCGCTGATATCGATACGGAGTTGATGGAGTGGGTGGGAAAACAAGTCGGCGTAACCCAGTTTGAAGAACTCCTTACATTGAATGAGGAGGAATGCGAAGAACTTACCGACGAACAAGCCGACGAAGCGGAAGGGCAATACCTGCAATCGTTACAGGACATTTGTTCGATTGCATCGATTACTGATGATCCGATGCAAGCGGCGTGGATTGCCGAAAGTATTCTGCAGTATCACACTACCTATCTATCGAAACAAACGTTCGATCAAGCTGCTTGCGATGCACTGTTATCAACATTGAAAACGATTCCGCAGTTGCCGGAGTTCCCGGTTGCCGAACAGCAGGATCAATACAACCTACTCGACTTTGCCGTGTTTGTCGAGACTGGAAAGCGAACGCCCGCTTTGCGTTTTCTCCATGCTTGGCTTGCGGCTAAAGGTAGTGCTGAACCAGTGTGGGGCGTATTGGCGCGCTGTGCGGTTCGCGCTGACGCCGATGGTCAGATGGGAATGGGAATTCGTTTAGTATCGGGATTGCTGGCAATGGATCGCAACTTCAACCCGGATAAACAGCCGGCGATGCTATATGCTGCAACCGGCTTGTTATCTCAGTTCCCAAAGCAATTCAAACTCTTCAGAAAATTCTATTTGGAAGAGTACTAAGCGGTCGAATATCGTTCGACGAAAAAATGCGTGGCTCAAACCACGCATTTTCTCTTTCCGATAAGCAACGAACTCTTACTATGCGTTCTCGTCGCTCGATGGTCGCAAATTGCTCGTAATCTGAACGCCCATGATTGCCAGCTCATGGAACAATTTGTCAGAGGGGACGACAATCTCCTGATGGATCGCGCCGCGCTCGGTGATTGTACCATTCGCCAGGAATTTTCCGATGATGGCAAGCGGATAGGCGGTCGTTCGCTGCATTGCGCTAAATCCGGTTTTCCGGTCGAACGTATCGATCATTTCGTATGTGACTTTCTGTTCGTGACCGTTCTTAGTTCCCTTTAACTCGACGCGCAACAATACAACATCCGGTTGATCGTGAGGACAAGTGCGGCGAAAAATCTCTTCCAATAGCTCTCGTGGTTTCAATGCGCCGCCCGGTAATTGCCAAAGATTGCGATCTGCCAACCCGCAATCGAGCAACGTTCGCACTTTTTCGCAATGACCCGGGTAGCGAATCGTTTTGTAATCGAGATTCTTTACTCGACCACGTAATGTCGTTGGTAATGTAGAAGTGCCGCCCGATGTCGTAAACGCCTCGAGGTGTCCCCACGGCGGGGAAAAGGGAATTTCCTCTAACTCACCCATCGGCGTTAATTGTTTTACAACACCATTCCGTAGCGCCAACGCTGGCTCAACATATTCGTTCACTAACCCTTCCGGAGAAAACACCAGTGAGTATTTGAACGGTCCCTCGGGTGACTGTGGCAAACCGCCGCATCGCAGTTTGATCCATTCCACTTCATCGAAAAAGGGTAACCCATTCATTGCGACAACGCCCGCTAATCCGGGTGCTAATCCACAATCCGGTACAAGCGTCACCCCTGCCGCTTTTGCGAGTGGCGATAAGGCGAGGACTTCGGCAGTTGCCTCGATGTTACCGCCAAGGTCGGCGAAGTGGCATTTCGACTCTACTGCCGCTTTTGCTGCCAATGGATTCAAAGAGTAGGGCAAACAAGACAACACAACCGCGCCGGGTTCTAATTTCTCGGCTAAACCGCTCACACCTTCCATCGGTAGAAAGGTGGCTACTGCGTCGATGCGATCTTTTGCAACACCCGCCCGGAGCAGTTTGTCCGCCGCCGAACGTAAAGCTGCTACCGAGGCGTCGGTAATCGTAACGGCGGTCGTTTGGTCGTCGTTCAGGAGATAGTAAATTGCTGCAATCCCGATCCGACCACAGCCTAATACCCAGTATTTCATTGAAAGGACTCCGAATGGATGCAAAAAAAGTAATACGAGTGCCGATGCGGGACAAGCGAGTCGACCAAGCGGAGCGAGGATGGTTGGCACAGCTATATCCGCTATTACAAGAGCATTTGGGAAATGTGTGCGATATCCATGTCGTCACATTAGAACCGGGAGTGATCCGGGGAAACCACTTTCACCTCGAAGCCGATGAAGCGTTTTTTTTAGTGACTGGGACAGCGAAAATGGCGTGGAAGGAAGCCGGTAACTGTGTGGTTTGCGAGACCAAAGCAGGTGAGGAGCTGGTTTTCTATGGGAGGGGTACTCCACACGCAATTCAAAATCTTACCAGTTCGACGATTGTTGGCATTGCTTTTAGTAACCGAATGTTTGACGAATCCAATCCAGATCGTCATTTAGAAATACTACTCTCGTCTTCCGGTTTGACAAATTGATGAATAATGCCAAGAAGATGATCGACTCGGAACGGCTTAACTAAAAAGGCGTCAGCGCCACTGCTGAGGGCAGATTCTTCCGCATCGGGGTGGGTATAACCAGTCACCAGTACGACTGGAATCTGGGAATTATACTCTTTCACTTTTTTCAATAAATCAAAACCATTCATATTCGGCATATTGATATCGGAAATAATGAGTTTTGGAATGGTGCCGCGCTGTACAACATTCCATGCTTCCATGCCATCGGTTGCCCGCAGTGGTGTTTCCCCCGCCAATTCAATAATATCGCAGAGCAAATCAAGCATCGCCGGGTCGTCGTCGACGCCCAGAATCACATTGCTGGTAATACTGTCTTTCGATTCACTCGCAGTTTCTTGCGATGTCGTGTGTTGCCAATGATCGAGGGTTGTTTCGATTTTATGCACGGCGGCTTCAATCTGTTTTAAATGATTCTGAATTACTGCATCGTCACGACGGTGCAGTTTCAACAATTGCGAACGACCTAAGATTACCGATAATGATTGATTGATAAGTCCAACATACTCTAAAGAGTCAGGGACTTCAGAGACTTCCGTGGAAACACTGGTTTCGGGAATCCATTCCAACGCAAATCCTAAAGGAACGCCATTGGTCGTGAGTGAACGAGCACATAACGTCAGAATTGTCTCACCGTTTTCTAAACCAGTTGAGATACGTTTCGAGAATGGAATGCCATTCTCGAATAGTCCATCCCAATCCGCCTGCCACGATAAAGCAAGATTAGGAAGAAGTGACTCGATGGGTTGTCCCCGCCACTCCTCCGGTGTTCCCCCCGAAGGTAAATAGGGGGTGACGGCTAAATTGCCGTCGACCACGTGTCCTTGCCGGTCGACAACCAATAAGCCATTCCGGGAACCGGCAAGTGCGACTTGCCACAATGCATTGTGTTCCCGATAATTTAAGAGATGGAACCCGTATTCGAGAATTCTACCACAACCTAATGCGATTAGTTCCAAGGTTTCCATGAAATGGCTGTCATTCGGGTCGGGACGGTCACCCTGTATCGGCTCATCGAGACTTAAAATCCCATAATACTCACCGACTGAACCAAACAATAGTAACAGTAACCGATCATCAGGATCCCAAGTTCCCTGCTGTGGTTTCTCCGACGACATATAATACGGAGACTTCGGTAAATCGCTTTCAGCGGGCACAAAACACACAGTAGAACCGCCAACCCGAAACTCCCGCAACAGGCGATCCCGTTTGTTCATGCGGGTTTGCGTCGAAATTCGACTGCGGGCTTTGCGGAACTCATCGCGGGAATCTTCCGGTAGATTATGCAACGCGATATAAACATTCATCTCGCGATAAGCCGTTAAAACCGCACGTCCATACTGAGTGATTTCACATGCATCTCTAACGGCACGGTCGAGTACAGCCTCCAACGGCGCTCCGATAAAGAGGTCATCCAGATGAGGATATATCCATTGATGTAACGCAGGTGTAGCCACCATGAATTCCTTTAGGGTATTATCCTTGACGCTGGGGAATAAACACCCGTACGGTTAATTCATCCAGTACTTTTACCAATTCTATCTTCCCCCCGAAAGTACGGATGAAGTCATCGGCGATTTGGAGCATCAACCGATGCGCAATTGTAATCGGATGCGATTGAACAATCGATGCGATACTATTATAGAAAGTAATCCCGCCAGATGGTTGCTCCAAGGGATTTGGCGATGTATTTGTTATTGAGATTACTATCGTGTCGTTCATCGGCAAAGTTACAATCGTTAAATGTTTTGCTACCGACTCCCCGGAAAACTCGAGGACAAATCCCGCAAGTTGTATCAATGCCTGTGTGAGATCGCTACGTAACCCGAACAACTCGACCGATTTCTCGGAGAATTCATAGTGAATTGCAACTTCAGCAAAAATCGGATGATACTTCTGGACAAACTCAAACTCCGTCTTTAGCAGTTCGTTCACAGAAAACCGCCGCGGTGTTTGATCGCCGTCGGATTGTGTTTTCAGTTTTAATGCATCCAGCGAATGACGAATCCGGTCAACCTGTTCAACCACTTCTTCCAATACACCAATTTCCGGGTGCTGTAACCGAAGCATTTGTAATCTGCCACTGGCAACACCAAGAGGGGTATTTAATGAATGAGCGAACATCGCAGCTGTTCTGGCAATTTCACTTCGGCGCTGTCTTGCCAATATTAATCGCTGTTGCATTTCCGATTCAAAAGCCGGTCCCGAGCGTTCGCTGAAAGGAATTAGTACCAATGCGTATTGATTCGCCCCTGCTTCTCCGATGAACGCCGTTACTTCCATGTTTTTATTATAATGAAGCCGGAAAGTCAACTGTAGCTTTTTATTGTCACGAATCCGTTTTAGAGCAATCGCAGTTGCCATCCGGTAGTCAGGATGAATAAGTTCCAACAACGGAAGACCGATAATCCGTTCGAGCGGATAATTGCACAATTCGCCAGCAGCGGTATTTCCATGCAACAACCGGAACTGGTCGTCGATGAACAGCATGGCTACCGGCAAATTTGCCAGTTTTGAATCGTATGTTGTATTGTCTTCGTTGTTAGTCATGCGATTAACCGGAAAGTAATTCTCGAAAAAACAGATACAAACTTTAATTTACCCTTTTGGAAGTTAAACAGCAATGCAGTGGATTATTATGCGGCACGCCGCAACCGATGCGAACCATGGACATATCATACAAGGAAGACGCGATGTTTCCCTCTCGGAAACCGGACGTCGCCAAGTCGCAGTGTTAAGTGAGTCACTTACTTTTGTGCCATCGCCCGACACATTGCTGTGCTCTCCGTTACAACGCGCCATCGAAACCGCAAAGCCACTATCGGAGCGGTTTGCAATCCCAATTCAGATCGATGAACGATTAATTGAGTGGAGTCTGGGCGAAGCGGAGGGCGATACCTTAGAAGGCTATTTGCACAAGAATCCCGACTTCAAAATTCGTTGGGATGATATGTCGTTTCGCTATCCTGGTGGTGAATCGAAACAAGAGTTGGCAAATCGCGCGAAGTATTTTGTAAGTGATTTGAGGAATTCGCAATGTCAGAGTCCCCTAATCATTGGCCATCAGGCGATTCTAAACTTTGTAATCAGTTTTGCTCTTAACCTCCCGGAGTCGGCTGGAATGCCGTTCCGATTGGGGAACTGTGGCTATGCGATAGTAAAACCCGGTTTACCTTACGGTCGGTTGGTTTCATTTACCGGAGACCCCGATTTACCGTGGGATCCGCAATAATCAACAGCTCTGATTAACGATCACGCTGACCCTGTTCCCGCTCGAGCATTTCAATCATTGTCCAGACTTGGCTGTTCGGTGGAGGATTCAACCGCTTTGCCAACCGGATTGCCTCGAACGCTTCTAACCTTGCTTGTTGGCGGAACAAGAACCCTGCGCGTTGTACCAAAGTCGATGCGATTTTCTCCCGAATTCTGCCATCGATTCGAGTATCCGCAGTGCGCTCATACATCGCATCAATAGGGAGGGTTGTCAGATCTGAGACGTAATCGATTTCCTGCGACGTCAGCCGCGAGAATAATGGCAATGGTATCGCGAACAATGGCGTCTGTCCTGCCTTTAAAGGAGCTTGGACTTCGGGCATGAAACAGACCGCACTGCGGGGAACATTTTTTATCATTAAAGCTGAGATTGCTCTACGATAAAGAAACTCCAGTGTCTCCGCTGATATTTCTTCATTTCGTTCAAATTTTCGCAGCGCCGGTATCAATTCGTTCAGTTCAGTTTCGCAACCACTAATCACCCGGGGATAGCGTCGAAACAACAATTCTACATACCATGACCGCCGCAGTAGTTCGACATCAATAACGGCAACATCGGGGCGCTCACCCATGGCGAAGAGTCCTTCCAACGGTCCGACCACAACTTCCCAGTCGGAGCTGAAGAGCACTGCTGGAGATGGCAATTGCGACAGTAACGCTTTTGAGTATGTGAGTTGATTACGGTCTTCGTTGCGGGTGTCTGTTGGAAAATGAAATATTGCAACCAATAGTAGGACAATTCCACTGATGGCATACTGCACTTGTCGCTTCGGCAGCATTGTCAGTAACTCGTGAGCGCCGTTGATCAGGAAGAATCCAACGATTAGCAGCGAGGGGAGATAGTAAGCTTCGATATCGGGGATGCTATAACCGGAAACCATGATAACTGGAAAAAGGAAAATCGAGGTTAACCAAAGTCCGCGTTGCCATTCGCAGCGCCACAATCGGAACAGCCCCAGCGCAGCAACTGCCAACCCAATCCACCCGGTATCGTGACCAGCCTGCTTCCAGAATCCAACGAAATTTTTCTGCCAAACCTCACTCGACTCAAACAACCAGACTCGGTATTGCCAACCGGAAACGTGCCGCCACCAACCATCGAGCGTACTCATGTCGCCCCAAGTGTAAAGTGGTCTGCCAAACAATTCCCGGAGGGGAAGGATCAAATGACTGGTCGCCGGAAGGAGTAGTGGCAGCAGCAAACTTGGACGCATTATTACTTTACGCGTAGAACTTCGCAACAAAAGTCCAACCCAGAGCGGTAATAAAAAATATCCTGAAGAGAGGTGGGTGACAGCGGCACAACCAGAGAAGAACGCAAATAGCACCGGTTCGCGGTGGTCGGTTTTACCTTGCCAAATTCGGAGACCGAGCCAAAACGCTGCCGATAAAAACAGCAAGTTGAACGAATACACTTCTGGTCGTATCGCGCTATTCCAGAGGGTTGCGCTGAATGCGAAGACCCCGGCGAACAACCAACTGACGCCGGTAATGCCGGTTTGTTCGCGGCTCGCTCGAATTAGAAAAAAAATCGCAAAAGCCGAAGCAATCGCCGAGAGTGCGGAGAGCGACAATACCGGGGAGAGCGGAAACATGGCAAACAATCGCGCTACGATTAGATATAGCGGATATCCTGTCGGATGCGGTAGTCCGAAGGTACTTGCCGCGCCAATAAACTCACCGGCATCGATGGGAGGCAGTCCCGGCGTTAATGTGATGAGATAGATAAGTAGAATTGATCCGGTAAACCATATAGCCGGATCGCGTAACCAACGGGTATTATTCATGCTCTGTCCGGTCACTTGCCGTTTCCTTGAAAGAATTGTCTCAAAGTAGGCGAACAATTGCCATTCCGCAACGTGCGGCTTGGCGAACTCTTTTCTACCCGTTATCTTTTTCAGGGAGTCGAATCTCGTTTACACGATTTGTAAAAAGTAGCAGGATCGAATGGAAATCGAAATCGAAAAGCGCGCCGTCGATAAAATCCGATTGACCGGATTTTCCGACTGTGCTGGTTGAGCGTCGAAAGTTGGCCCGGCGGAGCTGGGCAAAATTCTCGGCAATTTGGAGAGTGTCGTTGACGATCGTGTAATCGTTGGACTCTCCGCGCTCGACGATGCTGGTGTGATTCAATCGCCCGGAGGAGATTGGCTCGTCCAGACCTTGGATTTTTTTACACCGATTGTCGACGATCCAATACTGTTCGGCATGACGGCAGCGGCGAATTCGCTATCCGATGTCTATGCTATGGGAGGCAAGCCACTCAGCGCACTCAGCATCGCTTGTTTCCCGACCAACGACCTCTCGCCGGAGATCTTAAGCAAGATTGTCGCCGGAGCTCAGATAAAATTAAAAGAAGCCGGTTGCGCCCTCTTAGGAGGACACACCGTACGCGACCGCGAAGTGAAATTCGGTTTTTCGATCACCGGTGTCGTATCGCCGGAAAATCTCATGACGAAAGCCGGCGCAAAACCGGGTGATATTCTTGTCCTAACCAAACCGATAGGAAACGGTATTCTTGCCTCGGCGATGAAACGGGAAGCACTTCCCGCCGCTGGCGAGGCGGCATTAAACGAGTGGCTGCCAAAATTAAACGCGAATGCCGCCCATGCAGCAAATATCTGTGGAGTCCGTTGCGCCACCGATGTTACCGGATTCGGATTCGTTGGGCACTTGTACGAAATCGTCCGGTCGTCGAACTGCGGCGTTCGTGTCCACACGAAGCAACTGCCGCTACTCGCAACGGCGTACGAGTTAGCCGGTGATAAAAAAAATCTCGCCGGCGGATTGCATCGTAACCGCTTGTATGCGGAGGCAAATCTAACGATTGGGATCGAAGATTTTGCGATGTTGAATATATTATTCGATCCGCAAACGTCGGGTGGATTATTGATGGCAGTCGCGCCGGAGAAGTTGGCGAAACTGCAGCAAATCTTTTTCGATAAAAATGAACTGTGTGCCGTAGTCGGCGAGTTTCTTGCCGACACGCAAAAAATCGAGATTGTTGAATAAACCAATGCCATCGCAACCCAAACCGAAATCGAAAAAAACCGTCTGGATTGTAGGCGTTGGCAGGTTGGGGAAACTGGTTGCCGCGGCTGAGTTACAGGATGGGAATACTGTCCGGTTGTTCGACGTCATTCCCGAGACCATTCGAATCCAAAGAAGAGTGGTGTGCGTAGAACCTGATATTGAAGCAGGAGCGCCGGATCGAACATGGTTCACAGTTCCCGACGATGAGATTGCCGAGGTGGCAGCTCAGTGGGCAACAGCCGGTTGCGCACCGAAAATGGCGATTCATACATCGGGTTGGCACTTGCCTGACATCCTGAAACCGCTTGGTGGATTGAATACCGAGTACCTTTCATTACACCCGATGAAATCAATCCAACCAAACAATCGCGACCAGTGGCGAGATACAGTCGTTTCCTTGTGCGGTTCACCAAAAGCGGTCGCATGGGCGAAGGGATTTCTGAAACGACGGCATGCAAAGCCAATGGAAGTTGCACCGGAAATGAAACGCACTTTGCATTTACTTTCACAATTGGTCGCCAATATCCCCTACGTTTTAGTAGAATCTGCGTATCAATTAGCGAGCCGTGCATCGCTGCCTGCCGATTTTTTGCAGGAGGCGATTCTAACCATGATGCGCGGTTCCACCGATATCGCAGTAACCGAAGGTGTACTCGCCGCTACCGGGCCGATTGCCCGTGGCGATGCCCAAGTTGTCCATCAATCGATTCAGGAGCTACAAGCCTATCCGCAATTGCAATCGTTTTACCGGGAATATGCGAAGCTGCTGCTTTCGCAACTGCAAACACAATCGCCGGAAGATTCCCGTACGGCGGCATGGAAAACGATAAAAGAGCAATTGGGGTAAATATGTTTCGGCTGCTTTGGATTGATGACGAAATTGAATTACTGCGTCCACACATCATGTTTCTGCAGGAACGCGGCTACACCGTGGAAGGGGCGTCGAATCCCGAAGATGGGTTAATCATGTTGCGCGAGCACGATTACGACGCGGTGCTACTCGATCAAATGATGACCGGAAAATCGGGGCTACAAGCGCTTCCTGAGTTACGGGCAACCAAACCCGACGTCCCGATTGTTATGGTCACTCAATCGGAAGACGAATCACTCATCGAAGAAGCCTATTCCCACCAAATCTCCGATTATGTTGTGAAACCGATTCGAGGCAGTCAAGTCCTTGCCGTACTAAAACGAGTATTGGAAAGCCGAAACCTCGCTCGCAGCGAATCGCAGCGCGCCTATCTTACCGAATTTCACCAGTTCCAATCGGCGATTTCCGCATCCACTTCCATTGATGGTTGGTGCGAGTTTCATCTCGGTTTGTCGAAATGGGAATTGGAATTGGTCGATGAATTGAATGCCGATGCCGCATTGCAAACCACGCTGCAGGAACTGCGGATGCAGGCGAACATCGATTTTGCGAAAACCATCGAAACACAATACCGCGATCTCGTACGCGACGAAAACGCGCCGTTGATGTCGCCCCATGTCGTCTCACAATACGTTGTACCTCATCTCGAAAAAAATAAATCGGTCGCATTCATCGTCATCGATTGTTTGCGGCTCGATCAATGGTTGGCGCTGGAGCCGCTGATCCGGCCGCTATTCGACATCGACCGCCAATTGTATATGGGCATTATTCCGAGTGCTACTCCGTATGCTCGTAACTCGCTCTTTTCCGGTTTGTTTCCCCGCGAATTGGAAAAACGATATCCTGACATTTTCACCCTTGCTGACGAAGACGATTTTTCCGCCAATCGGTTTGAGCGGGAGTTGCTCGAAGTACAACTGAAAAATTTTGGCGTCAACTTATCAGGGGAAGTACGGTATGCCAAAGCGAATAGTCCCGATGAAGGAGCGCAGCTCGACCGCCGGATGAATCTATATACCTCTTCGCAAATGACCGGCTTGGTTTTCAATTTTGTCGATCAAGTTGCCCACACCCGCAGCGCGAGCGCCATCGTCCGCGACATGGTGCCCGATGAAGCGGCATACCGCGACGTCGTGCGGAATTGGTATCGTCATAGCACCCTCCCCAACCTCTTGGAAGCGTTTGCGAAAGCTGGGACGATTGTCGTGATAACAAGTGATCACGGGAGTACCCGCGGTAGAAGACCGACCAAAGTGCTGGCTGACCGGGAAGCATCCTCTGGTTTGCGATACAAGTATGGTAGAAATCTGAAAGCCGATCGAAAAGGGGCATTACTTATAGATCGCCCCGATGATTACATGCTGCCTCGGCGGGGCATTAACACGACGTATCTAATTGCTCGCGAAGATTACTTTTTTGTTTATCCAACTAACTCAAATCAACATGCCGCACAGTATCGCGACAGTTTCCAACACGGCGGTATTTCGCTGGAAGAGCTCGTATTGCCCGTTGCGACATTAACTCCCCGAAAGATTCGACCGTCATGATGGCTCCCGGCGATACAGTTTTACTGCCGGATGAGGCGGCAACAATTACTTTTGGAAGAGAGCTTGCCCAATCGATTAGTACTCCCTGGGTTATCGCATTGAGTGGAGAATTGGGTGCGGGGAAGACAACACTCGTCAAAGGGATAGTTGAAGGCTTACATTGTATCGATGCGGCTGCCTCGCCAACTTTTGCCATCGTGCATCGGTATGCTGGGGAACGTCCGCTGGTACATTGCGATTGGTACCGGATTGAACGTGAACGAGAGTTAGTGAATATTGGTTGGGATGAAATCGTCGACAATGAAGAACGAATCGTTGTTGAGTGGGCTGAGAAATTTCCCGAATTGTTACCTCGTTCGACACGGTTTCTCCATCTTGCATATCGGGATGGTGGACGAACGATTACCGCCGGGAGTGGTTGGTGAATATCCTTGCGATTTCTACTTCGCAGCTAAAGACCGGAGTATCGGCAATGATCGACGATAAATTCTATTTCCGAGAGTTCTCCAACAAGCAAACCGGCGAATCTCTGCGTCCCGCAGTTACATCGTTGTCGTCGCAACAATTCAATCTGGTTGCGGTTGATGTTGGTCCCGGATCTTATACCGGCGGTCGCGTGGGCGTTGCATTTGCACAAGGTTTTGCTCAGGCGCTCGGTATCCCCTGGGTGGGAATTGATGTCTGGACAATATTAGATTACATCGCACCAACCGACACCACTGCGGTCACCGCAATTCGTTCGGGTGAAGTCCTCATTCGTGAAAATGGATTTGTGATTGCTAAACCGCTCAGCGAAGTAAAACGTCCCTTCGGCTTTCCCAACATTGACCCGGAAAAATACGGCGGTGTGATTGATCCACAGGAACAAGTTCCTGATTTCTGTGAATGGATGAGTGCGTTAAATGAATTGGCACAAAAGCCGGAAGCGGAAGAGCAGCTTCCCCAGTATTACGACCGATTTTCCCATCTGGGCAAGGTGCGATGAATCAGGAGCTGTTTAAGTTCAGTTTTCTATCCATCCGACCGTTCGATATTCTCGATATTCTTCTCGTTGCCACTGTTTTCTACTATCTCTGGAAGTTAACCCATAATACTCGCGCCGCCCGCATGTGGTTTGGTATCCTGTTGTTGCTTGCCTTTGGCATGGTTGCTCGGATTCTGAACCTGCGCGCGTTGTCGTGGATACTCGCATCGCTTTCCGCTTTCTGGGCGGTTGCATTCGTCATCTTATTCCAGCCTGAGTTGCGGCGTGCCTTAAGTGATTTAGGACGAACACCGTTTTCCCGGCGCCGGATTTCCGCGCGTCTCCCTGACATTCTCGTACAAGCCTGTGGCGAGTTAAGCCGACGACGGTGGGGTGCAATTATTCTCATTCGCCGAAAAAACCCCGTCGCACATTTTATCGAAACCGGAATCCCGATTCACTCTGATGTATCTTCTGAATTGTTGGTAAATATCTTTGCACCGAATACCCCTTTACACGATGGCTGTGTTATCATTGACGGCGACCGGGTGATTGCTGCCCGGTGTGTGTTGCCGGTGGTTGAGGAGCGCGGTCCGTTGGGAATGCGACATCGTGCTGCATTGGCAGCTTCACAAGAAACCGATGCCGTTGCCGTGGTAGTTTCGGAAGAAACCGGACAAGTATCAATTGCCGTGGAGGGGGACTGGTTGCTATTCCGGGGCGACGCCACCGAAATTCCTACCAGTTTGGCGTCGAGTATCTCGGCACGGGCGCAATAGTATATTTGATTGAGTGTTTTAACGAAATCATGTGAAAAGAAAACTCATTGAGGCAAGAATGACCAATTTGAAATCCAGTAAAGATAAAGTAGCCGGGACAACACCATTCAGTAAAATCCCGCAATGGGGATTCGATATCGGCGCTGGCGTAGGGCTCTATTTTGCGATGGCGCTGTTGCTTTATCCAGTGATGTTTCTCGGACAACATTTGTTTTTATCGTCTGATGGGTTAACCGCCTCAGCGATGATGCGCGCCGCACAATTGGTAATGGATCAAACGAATATCCCGCTCTGGAATCCGTATCTGTTTTGTGGCATGCCGCTGTTTTCTGCGTTTCAATTTGGTCTCTTCGTCAATCCGATCTGGTATCTGGTAAAACCGATTAGTTTCCTCTTTGGCGGCGACGCTGCTATCATTCTGTTTTACATGTGGCTCGGCGGTTTAGGCGTCTATTATGTAATTCGGGAAATGGGCGAATCGCGTCCATTAGGATTCCTGAGCGGATTAATCTGGATGTGGCTTCCTGCGCTGGTCGTTCTGCCAATGGTTGGTCACGGCTCGAAACTGATGGCGTCGGCGGTACTGCCGTGGATGCTTTGGGGATCATTGCGCGTTGTCAAACACGACAATTGGAAACATACGGGAATTCTTGCACTACTGGTTGGGCTATCGGTGCTCTCGCTACACACGCAAATTTCCTACTACGGCTTCATGATGATTGGTTGGATTGTGTTGTGGGAAATCGGTTGTGCGATAAAAGATAAAAAAGGGGTTGGTTCATATCTCAATATCGGAAAGTTAATTCTTGCCACGGGTATCGGAATTGGCATCAGTATGGTGCTCGCACTGCCGGTGCTCGATTTTGCAGCTGCCTCGAGCCGCGGCGCAACTGGCGGCGGCGTCGATTGGGAGTATGCGACGAATTGGTCGTTCCATCCACTTGAAACGATAACATTTCTTTGGCCGACTTTCTACGGCGCGGGAGGTCCAACCTATTGGGGACACATGCCATTCACCGATATGCCGCTCACCTTTGGTGTGGTTGCCTTGATGGGTGCGGTGCTGGCTGTCTGGTTGAAGCGGGATCGCTTGACTTGGATGCTACTTATATTGGCACTGGTTGCATGGTCGATTTCGTGGGGAAAATTCCTGCCGGTAACGTTTAAGCCGTTGTTTGAATTCCTCCCGATGTTTAAAAAATTCCGCGTTCCGAATTTGATTTTAATTCTTACGCAACTTGCGATGATTGTTCTCGCGGCACGTGGATTCGGTGCGGTTTTTAAACTGGTGGAGGATATCGAGAAACCAACGTTCGATAAACTAAAAAAATTCGGTATCATCTGTATCGCGCTGTTTGGACTTTTTCTAATTTCCAGCCCTATCATGTCGAGTGAAATTAAAGCGGGTTTTGTTGACCGCATGAAATTGCAGTACCCCAATGTTTCAGTCGATCAATTCACTGCTGCTTCCGATGCAGCATGGGACATTGCCTTTTCCGGCGGTATGCGTTCTTTGTTGTTGCTCGCAGCATTGGGCGGTGGCATCTGGCTGCTGGCAAAAGGTTCGTTTAAACCGCCGATTTTCATCATGGCGGCATCACTTGCCGTATTCATTGAGTTTCTCCCGCTGATCCACTACGATAATCACCCGCTGGTGAAGTTTTCTTATCCAGATGAACTCGAAACATATTTCGCTCCAACGCAACGCTTGCAATATCTAAAGCAACAACCGGGAGAATTCCGCGTTCTCGTTAACGATAAAGCCCGTATTACGAACTGGTGGGCAGCGCAGGGAATTCAAATTGCCGGTGGCTATAGCGGTGTAAAACTCGGTTCGTGGGATCGCTTCGAGAAACATCAAGCGATGACATCGCCGAATGTATGGCGTGCGCTAAATATTCGGTATTTAACCACCGACCGCCAAATTCAGTCGCCGCTCATTACGCCGGTTGCCCGCGATAATGAAGGATTCTTGTATGAAGTTGTTGGAGCGCTTCCCCGTACTTACTTCGCTTTGAATGTTACATCCGTTGCCGATCAAGCGACGGCTTTTGATAAGATGGCAGCGCAGGATTGGGAACCGACCCAACTGGCGTTTGTCGAAGGCAGTGCACCGGAGCATGGCCTGGATTCGTTAGCGACGGCACAGCTCACAAAATGGTCGATTGAAAAAATTGAAGTGAAAACCCATCGTGCGAATCCCGGAGTGTTGGTCCTTGCCGAAATGGCTGCCCCTCATTGGGAAGTCGCGGTGAATGGGCAACCGGCGAAAGCGTTGATTGTAAATGGCATGTTACGCGGCGTGGCGGTTCCAGCTGGAGATGCTACTGTGACTTGGCAATATACTGAGAAGGAAGTGTTTCAGAAGGGTATGTGGCTCTCCCTTGCATCGGCATTTCTTGCAATCTTGTTCATCGTTGTCGGAGTATTCCTGAAACGGAAATCGTCGTGAAATGAAATATAACTGGGTGGCGAATTGGAAAGCGGGCATCTTCTTAGCTGCTTTGGTAATCACCGGTGGTGTGTTGGTTCTCTCGTTTCAATTGGTCAACGAAATGCGCGCTACGACTCGCCGTCATTTAATGGTGACAGTCGAGCGTTATCGCGATTTCCTGATTGCGGATGATCCGCAGCCTGCCCTCGAGACAATACAAAAAATCGAGTTTCCAATTATTCTTGCCGATTCGAGCGGAACGCCGTTGTTTTGGAAAAACCTGCCGATTGCCCCGGATAATCATTCCGAATTGGCGGTACGCGAGTTAAAGAAGTACATCCGCGCGTTCGATAAACAAGGCAATCAACCGATCTCACTTGATCTCGGTAGCGGAATCGTTCAGTATTTTCATTATGCCGACGAGAATTTAATCCGCCAATTGCAATGGTTGATGTGGCTGGGCATCGGTGCGACAGTTGTATTGGTGTTATTGGGATACTACGGATTCAATGCCGTCCGCTCGGCGGAGAATCGGGCGATGTGGATCGGGCTTGCCCGTGAGACGGCGCATCAATTCGGAACGCCGATTAGCAGTTTAATGGCGTGGCTCGAATTGCTCCAACAGAAGTATCACGATGAACCGGTGTTTGGTGAAATGGAACGCGACATCCAGCGACTGCAAAGCGTGTTGCGTCGGTTCTCCGCCATTGGACGCGAAGAGGAACCAGTCGTTGCTGATTTGGTACAGACGGTACGCGATTCGATTGCATATATGGAGCAACGATTGCCGAAAAGGGCAAGAAACATCGATTTGCATGTAGAAAACGAAAGATCGGTTCCCGTCAAAATGCGTCCGGAGCTTATCGGTTGGGTATTGGAAAACCTGATTCGGAATGCCGCCGAAGCGATCGAAAAAGGGATCGGGAAAATCGACATTGCGATAAAAAAAGAACACGGCAGAGCAATCGTAACCATCACCGACAATGGCAAGGGAATGACCAGCCGGGAACGGCACAACGCCTTTCGTGCGGGCTTTTCCACCAAACAAAAAGGGTGGGGAGTCGGCTTATCGTTAGCGCGTCGAATCGTACATGACGAGCATCGCGGTTCGTTGACGATTGTGAGTTCGACACAGGAAGTTGGTTCGACGTTTCGGATGGAATTGCCGTTAGCGCATGAAGCAAAACCTTTGCATAGCGATTTTTCCTAATAAGTGTTTTCGGAATCTGTTTCTTGGAAGTAAGGAATCATGACGAATACGTTTGACTATTTGGTTATAGGTAGCGGCATCGCAGGCTTGTCGTTTGCACTGGATGTTGCCGATCACGGTTCAGTTGCGATTATTACCAAGAAACAGGACAACGAGTCGAACACCAATTATGCGCAGGGCGGCATTGCTGCGGTTGTCGGTCAACAAGACCGGTTGGAATGGCACATCGAAGATACCTTAAGCTCAGGTGCAGGATTATGCCATCGTGATGCGGTCGAACTCTTGGTGCGTACCGGGTCAGAGCGAATCGAACAATTGCGGCAGTGGGGGGCAGAATTCTCAACCACTTTTCGGGAAGGCAAACTCATTTTAGAGCTGCATCGCGAAGGGGGACACCGCATCAATCGCATCGTGCATCGCGCCGATTTCACCGGACAGGAAGTCGAGCGGGCATTGGTGGAGCGGGCACAAAACCACCCGAACATCCAGTTGTTTGAACACCACGCTTTAGTGGAATTGCTGACTCAGCATCAAGTACAATCTCCGGAAGTGCACAATCGCTGTTTTGGAGCGTACGTTTATGATTCGGTGAGTAATTATGTCGAAACGTTTCTTGCGAAGATTACCGTCTTAGCTACCGGCGGCTGCGGACAAGTGTGGCGGCATACGACGAATCCGGCGATTGCCACCGGCGACGGTCTTGCGGCGGCAGCACGAGCAGGTGCTCGAATCGCCAACCTTGAATTCATGCAGTTTCATCCCACTGCTTTACATAGTCATGAATCCCCGGCTTTTTTAATCAGCGAAGCGGTGCGAGGCTATGGCGCGAAACTGTTGAATCGTGCCGGTGAACGGTTTATGCTTCGCTATCATCCCGATGGTGAACTTGCCACCCGCGATATCGTTGCCCGTGCTATCGATGCCGAAATGAAGTTACGCGGCGATGAATTTGTATTGCTCGATGTAACGCACATGCCAGCGCCGGAAACTCGCGAGCGCTTCCCACATATTGACAATACCCTGCACCGGTTGGGTATCAATATGACAGAGCAACCGATTCCAGTGGTACCGGCAGCGCACTATATGTGCGGCGGCGTCGTCACTGATCTACATGGTCAAACCAGTATTGCGGCGCTATTTGCTATCGGGGAAGTGGCAATGACAGGCGTGCATGGCGCCAATCGCTTGGCATCTAACAGTCTGCTTGAGGCTTTGGTGTTCGCTCATACGACAGCGGCAAAGGCGATTGAAGCATGTAAACAATTCGAAATCAATATCAATGTGCCAGAGTGGGATGCCGGCGGAACTATCGATCCGGAAGAGTGGATTCTCATCTCCCACGACCGGGAGGAAATTCGCGAATTGATGGCTGACTACGTCGGAATCGTCAAAAGCGGCTTACGATTGGAGCGCGCGCGCCGGAGAATCGCCCTAATCCGCGACGAAATCCGCGAATTTTGGAAACGCACAACAGTAACATTGCCATTACTGGAATTGCGAAATATCGCTCTGGTGGGTCAATTAGCAATCGAATGTTCGAGCCGCCGACTCGAAAGCCGCGGACTCCACTACCGCACCGACTATCCGGCAACATCACCTGCCTTTGCTAACGATACTTTGCTTGACCGTGGCGCTCTCGAACTCAATAACCGTTGGTGATTTCGGGGATCGTTTGTTCGAGATTTGGCGATGGAAGTTGAGTGACAGTTTCAATCGTTACAGTCATAAGAAATGGGCGTACTCTTTACAGTACGCCCATTATCTATTATAATCGGAACGATTTGTTACCTCGGTCTTGCAACTAATCTTGCCCGTTGGACAATAACTCGGGTGGATGTCACCGATAAATCATTCGTCCGGATTTGGAGGTGTGTCCAGCGGTGAGGATTTGGTAATGTCACCAATTGACCTGCCGTCCAATTCTGTCCCCATTGAATAAATGCGACATCGTCGAAATAGGAAGTAGTAGCCGAACCCGCCGCCAACCGACAGCGAATTTGCAGACAGGAAGTATTTTCCGGTATCGTAGCATCGGCGAAATCTTCCACCCATTGCGTTCCCGCCGCTTGTGATAACAAAACTTGTGTTGACGGATTCGGAACTTCATTTCCGGTACGACCCCGCCAATAATCCAACCGGATATTCGATCCGGCAATCGCACCCGGCCAAATCCGCGCATGCAGTGTATAGGGAATGTTTCGGTCGACAACATACCGGCGGAAAGTTTGCACAGTCATCGTTCCGGTTCCTGAGCTGCGGCGGATACGAAGCGAGCGGTCACCGGCGAATGAGAGCGAGTCGTCAATCGACTCACCATTCTCAAAGACCCAAGTTGTCGGTGCTCCTTCGTCTTCCATGTTCCCGATGCCCCACAACTGATCCATCCCTAATCGGTACTCGTAGGATTCCGCTTCGTTCCGCATGACCCACACCTGTTCGACAATACCGGTATCGGGGAACATGTAAGGTGCTGCCACTTGATAAGTCCCTACCGTTCGGAATGGCACCGTGAGCGTTTCAGGTGGTAATACGACGCGATCAAAATACAAGTTGTCGGAAGCGATGATACGAGTAAGTGCGCCATCGGATGGTTCAACGAGTGTGGTACCCCGTTCTCGGGAGAGCGATGCGATATGGTTCAATATCTTGACGCCCAAGCGTCCACTTGCAACACCCGGCATGTAATTATCGACATAAATCGGACGTATCCGCGCTTCGCGAACTTCACTAAAGCGATTGACATCAGCCTCAAAGGAAATCGACTGGAATGTTTCCGGTAAATACTGGTCGAACAGGAAATTGCCGGTGCTATATGCAATGTACTTGTTGCCGGGACGTGCAACGACTGCTTGCGGAACGTGTGGTCCATGTCCAATCACTAAATCCGCTCCATGCTCTAACATGTAGTCGGCAATCGCAATCCCATTTGTATCGACAACAGTATCGTCATCCCAATCGTTCCAATCACGAACGGACGATGGTTGTGTCATCTGATCCGGCTCGTTGGTGTATTCGATGTAGCCGATATGATATTGCACAATGATGAGGTCGACTAATGGCCGGACTTTGGCAAAATGTTCCGCAATGAGTTCACGTTTTCCCCAACTGAAGCCGCCTTTATTCGGTGCTGCCTCCAAGTAAGGGGCTTGGTTTTGTTCACGGCCGGTCAGAGAGCAATAGCCAAAAATCGCAATCCGTTGCCCACCGCGATTCACAATTGCCGGTCGCCACGCTTCGCCGTCGTTAGCTCCAGCTCCGGTATAGTGCAACCCATTTGCTTCGTAATTGTCGAAGGTCTCTTTTAATGCTTCATCGCCATAGTCGCCGGTATGATTATTCGCTAGCGATGCGACATCGATGCCGGCTCGAACAATCGCGCCGACATAAGACGGTCGGCCTTTGAAAGTGTATGTTTTATTGGGATGTTGAACCCCGGAATTGGAGTAAGCACATTCGGTGTTGCCGGTAACCAAATCGAAGCTATTCAAGTAGCTGCGGACATTGTTAAACAACCCATCAACGCCGTAGGTGTTAATGAGTCCTTCACTCTCAAACCGGCGGGCGATCATTATATCGCCAACACCGCAGTAAGTAAATGGTTGTTTGGGGACATCACTGCCGGGAATATTGATCGTCGCCCATGCCCAACGCTCCACCCGGTCGATGTCCTGCCAGCGGCAAAGAATTTGTTTCAACCCGCCATGACGGAATCGCAACGTGGCAAACGAACCTGTTGCATTGGTTTCGGCATCGCCATCCCACTTCACTGTGCCTTGCTCAATGTTTTCATCGTTAATAAATGCTTGTACGTTGTAGACAAGATCAGATTGCCGTTGCACTTGGATCGTAAACCGCGGTGTCTCGAATTGGTCGCCGGACGCATCGGTTATCCGGTCGACCCGCCAAATGCCGTCCGTTCTGACAGTGTCGTTGTCGTTGGCGAATACAATCGCATTGCACATACCGTTGCGACGGAAATAACTCGTAAAGGTCTCTCCAACTGGCATCCGCCACCGTGTCCACTGAGAGTATGGGGGGACCTCCGACCAGGAATTGTATATCGAATCGCCCCATAATGTTTCTTTGCCGCCTAACGTAAACCACACAACATGATTGCTGGTGTCGCGAAATCCGATTGCTTGCCATTCGGATTTTCTTTCGCGGAAGACCGATACTCCGGCACAAAAATCGCGAGTGATGCGCTTTGGAGGATCAAGTTCCAACACTTTCCAAGTATTGCCTAAGAAGCGGAGAGCATTACCGCCATCACCGCCGCCGAGGGTTAACTCCCATCCATCGGGCTCGCTATCCTGTGTTGCATAGCTGAGTAGTTCGGGAACCGTTTCAAAGTTCAACCACTCTACTTCATCGTGAGAGTAGTATCCGGGCTCGGCAATCACTTTGAAGTAGCGTTCTCCGGGAAGACCAGTCAATTCCACTTCGAGCCGGTCAGTGACCATAAGAGTCTGCCACTCATCGGTCAAAGCATAAGGGTTCGAGGCAGCGAGAATCCGCCATCGTCCTTCCCCGGGAAGACGCGTCCAAGCAAGCCGACAGCTTGTTTCGGTCAGGGGTGAGATGATGAGCGTACGGGTCTCTTGGGTTTCCCAGCCCGGTTCGGTAAGCGCAATCGCCCCGGGAACCGTCAGGGTCAATAAGAGTATAATCGGGAGTAGCCAGCGGCAAGCGAGAGTTTTCATGTTCTAAGATAGAACTTTTGAGGTAACGGTATCAAGCTTTTTGATCCAAATTCTGATTTCATTCCTTTGCCATGGCGCCATCGATATCGTATCTTTTCCCAACAAATTCGAGGAGAGAATGAAAAAGTTGTGGACAACCGTCGTTATTGCTGCTTTCGCCATAGGCACCTTTGCCATCGCGGAAGAAGTAAAGACGAACGAATCGCCAGTGAAACAAGAACAGCCGAAGGCAGAGGAAAAAGCGAAAATGGATAACCCCGCCGACCCGGTAAAGGGTCTGGATATGCAGAAATCCGAATCCGGATTGGAATGGCAAGACATTACGGTCGGTACCGGGAAAGCCCCGGAGAAGGGCAAAACAGTTGTCGTTCACTATACCGGCTGGTTAACGGATGGAAAGAAATTCGACAGCAGTGTCGACCGTGGCGAGAAATTCGAGTTCCCAATCGGCATGAGCCGGGTAATCAAGGGTTGGGATGAAGGCGTGATGTCAATGAAAGTCGGTGGCGTCCGCAAATTGTTTATACCTTCGAATTTAGCTTACGGTAACCGTGACGTTGGCGGTGGTTTGATCCCGGCAAATTCGACATTAGTCTTTCAAGTCGAATTGTTCGATGTAAAATAGACAGGTTATCAAACCTTAGCAAAAAACGCGGGTCATACGACCCGCGTTTTCTGTATAACAAATCGGTAATGCTACTTGACGCGCACGAACTCTATCCGGCGATTCATTTGACGACCTTCCGGTGTCTCATTCGTTGCGATCGGTTTCGTTTCGCCAAAACCCGTTGCTGACATCCGCGATGCCGTAACACCTTTACTTACAAGCCAATTCATGACGGAATTAGCGCGGCTTTGCGATAGCGCTAAATTCATGTCATCGGCTCCGACATTATCGGTGTGACCGTGAATTTCGACTACGATTTCCGGATAATCATTCAAAGTAGCTAACGCACGATAAAGAGTAGCTTCCCCTGCCGGCAGGATGTCCGCACTTCCGGTTTTGAAAACGATTCCTTCCAAACTGATTGGCTTCCCAATTTCTGGCGCTGGCTGTTTAGCAACTGGTTGCGGAGCTGCTTTCGGAGCAGGTGTGGATTTCTTACATCCAAAAGGAATCCGAATGCCGAGCGTGTAATTCTGCCAATCCTGATTCGATTCATCGTAGATCCGTTTCTCCATACCAGTATTAGCGTAGTTCACACAAGCTTGCAGATCGATATACAGTTTGTCATTGACTTTATATTCGATGCCGCCGCCATAGGGGAAGTAGTGATTGGAGTTTCCGTCATAAAAGATATAACCGACTCCACCCATGATATAAGGCGTTATTCTTTCCATCGGATAAAAACTCCAACGCACTTTCCAGTCAATCGGAACAATAGTTAATGTGTAACCCGTCACTTTCACATGTGTGATGCCTGCCCGCACTTCCTCTTGCAATCGGTCATGGATGGGATATGAGAGACTTACATGAAAGTCCGTACCGTAACGTACATTATCAAGTTCTTCATTCAAGATGGACGTGCCAATCTGTGCACCGGCAACGTATCCCATCTTTTTGTATTGTGCCTGAGCGAGTGAAGCAATTAATACCACAAGGGTAGCTGCAGCGATTGAAATGAATCGATGGTTCATGGTTTCTCCAAAATGAGTTGGTTCGGGATTGATACTACGATGAGAGATGTATTAGGTAAGATAATTATCAGATGAACATTCATCAATATCAAGAGTTAGATAAGTTAAGCGAGCGGATTTCTCCGCTCGCAAATCTCTACTACTCGACGTAAACCGAGTTGTCTATAAACAAAAGAAAAAAATTCTTCCTTAGATACTATTCGACGCCCAATCCACGAATACCGGTATTCCGGATTAAACGCATCGGAACAACCACTCGAACCGGGGTTGCTGGGTCACGCATTTGCACCGTAACACGCGAAACTTGTTCGTAACCTCGGGCACGGGCGATGACCGTGTAGACGCCCGGGCGAAGATCACGAATTGCGAAACCACCGGTGCGATCTGCTACTACCGTCGGCACTCGCAAAATTGGCGATGCATTCGGTGCGTAAAATTGTACTACTGCTCCGGGAACACCAATCACTTCGCCGTTTGTACGACCTGCTACAACGACACGACCACTTACTTGTGCAAAGGCGGATATTGCGACAAGCAATACTGCGAGTACTACCATCCATCGTTTCATGCTAACTTCCTCCTGAATTCATCCTGGTCAATGACACAATCGAAGAATTTCTTCGTATTGTCAACGTACTGTTGTAAATAAACCAAGTCAAGGAAAGCGGTCGATATTTTAAAGGTTTTCGTCAAATCGGTCACTTTACACTGGTACTAAGTACAGAAGTCCCTATCGTTGGAATCGGAAAGGGCAGAAACCTAAAGTGATTTTACAAATATGAAATGGAAAGAATTAATAAACAATAGTTTACATATTGTGTTTGTTGGACTGAATCCCGGGATTCGATCGTTTGAGACGCAATGCTTCTATGCACACCCTTCCAATCGCTTTTGGAAACTCCTCCATGAGGCAGGATTTACCTCCCGACAATTACCACCTGAAGATTATGCTGAGTTACTGACTTGGAATATCGGACTGCTCGACTTGGTTTCGCGTCCGACCCTTAGCGGTAATGAGTTATCGCCCCGAGAGTTTCGCACCGGACGTGAAAAACTCATCGCTACCGCCAAAAGCTATCAACCTTTATGGCTTGCAGCGAATGGTTTGAGCGTCGGCCGTTGGTTAAGTGGAGATAAAAAAATATTTGAGTATGGGGAGTGGGGTGTGCTTCCAGATACAACAATCCGCCTGTGGGTGTTGCCTTCCAGCAGTGGACGAGCAGCAAAACATCAAGGGAAGAGTTTCACCTATGCGGATAAACTGCGGGAATGGAAGCGCTTCCACGATTCGGTATGTCCGCCGACTGTTTAGTGTTTTTGCAAATACTCGATAAGAGTTTCTCGAATCGCATTGCGGACTTCGCGGAATTTTGGCAAGGCGATTTCGTCCGGTTCGTTCGTAAACGGAGCGGGATCATCGAATCCAATATGGATTTGTTGTACCGGGCGCAGAAACACCGGACAAGTTTCCCGGGCATGGTCGCATACTGTTACTACCAAAGAAATCGCTTCGTCGGATAGAAATTCGTTTACGCTTTTCGAGTGGTACTGCGAGATATCGATCCCGACTTCCGCCATCACTTGAATAGCGCGAGGATTTACTTTCGAT
>JAOTSC010000029.1 GCA_030247525.1 bacterium
ATCGTACACCATGAGTTGACCCATGCGATGATGCTGCGGAAATACTACGGAAGTGGTTTACAGAGTGTGATCAACGGCATTAGCCGGATGCCCTTGCCGCTTTGGTACATCGAAGGATTAGCCGAGTATCAATCTCGGTTCGGTTGGGATTATGAAGCTGATATGTATCTCCGAGATGCGATTGTCAACGATTGGCTCCCCCCAATTGATCAATTTGGCGGATACCTCGATTACAAAGGGGGACAATCAGTTTACTGGTTCCTTGAAAATCGGTACGGTAAAGAAAAGATTGTTGATTTAGTGAACCGGGTAAAGCAGTATCGCGAGTTTAACCGAGGTGTTCGTGCCTCAATTGGTGTCGATGTCGAGGAGTTGAGCGATAAGTGGAAACAGTGGATGAAAAACGAGTTGTGGCCGGATGCCGCGAAACTCGAATCGCCACGCAATTTCGCTATGCCGCTCACAGACCACAAGAAGCAGGAAAACTACATCAACAATGCGCCATCCATTTCACCGAATGGCGACAAAATCGCATTCTTGTCGGATAAATCCGATTACTTCGATATCTGGTTAATGAATGCCTACGATGGGAAGATTATCAAGCGTTTGGTGAGCGGTGAGCGGACGAGTGGTTTCGAAGAACTCCATTGGCTGCAACCCGGCATCTCCTGGGATCCTACCGGGAACTACATCACTTTTGGTGCGAAAGCGGACGGGCGAGATGCTCTATACATCTTGGATACTCGAAACGGGAACATCGAGCGTAAGTTCCACTTTAATCTCGATGGACTCTACAGCCCTTCCTGGTCGCCTGATGGTAAGAAAATCGCATTCCAAGGATGGTTGCACGGCAAGTGCGATATCTTCTATGTCACAATCGAGGACAGCGTTCTCCACAATCTGACAAATGATTACTATAGCGACTTAGAACCGACCTGGACACCCGATTCAAAATCAGTTCTTTTCACTACGGATCGAGTAGAGAATTCCACTCTATCCGATTCCAGTTTACTTCATTCGCTCACCGATCACGATACCCGATTGTACGACATCTACCAAGTTTCAATCGCCGACAAGAAATCGACGCGCATCACCAACGATCCCGACCGCGAACGTACTCCCGTCTGGGTACCCGGAGACTCTGCCTTTGTCTATGTTTCCGACCGCAGTGGGATTTTTAATCTCTACTATTACGATTTGCGCACACAGGAATCGAAAGCGCTCACGAATGTATTAACCGGAGTCTTCCAACCATCGGTATCTCAGCAAAAATCGATCTGTTTCGCCAGTTTCTTCGATGGCGGTTACGATATCTATCTCATGCCATCTCCATTGAATCCACCGCATTGGAAACAACCGGTAACGACTTCTTATCGGAAAACGAATCCAACCTATGACCCCGATCCAATTGCAACAGCATCGGTCGATTCGATAACCATTCGGGACAAGTTTGCTGCAAAGTTTGCCGATTATGTTTTCGACGATTTACGCCCCGGGAATAAGAAGAAGAAACCGGAACCGATAGATACGGTGCAAGTGGCGTCCGGTCCCGATACGATAACTGTGTACTCGACGAAGAAGTATCGGGTAAAGCTATCCCCCGATATGCTATTCGCTTCGGCGGGGTTCTCGAATTTGTCCGGTTTTCAGGGGATGGGACAATTCATGTTGTCCGATGTCCTCGGAAACCATGTCATATATCTCGCGACCGATTTATACTACGACATTGAAAACACCAACATCAACGGGATATACTACTATCTACCCTACCGCATCGATTACGGTGTTGGCGGATTCCATAACGTTTACTTTTTCGATTATGGGTGGACGCGCGACCGCAGTTACGGCGCTAATGTCGAAATGCAATATCCGATATCGAAATTTCTTCGGATCGATTTTTCGACCACGTTTATTAACATCAATCGTTCCCGTTACACACTCGATAAAGAGGATTACCAACAGATTGCTTCGCGGCATGTCCTATTACCCGGTATCGCGTTAGTCAAGGATAATTCGGTGTGGGGATATGCCGGGCCGGCGAATGGTGAGCGGTTCCGGTTATCTTTTTATTGGTCGCCCGATTTCGATAACAACGATCCATCGCAATACGGCACCAAGTGGGGCTTAGACTTCAAAACGGCAATGCTCGATTATCGTCGCTACTTCCGGTTGAATAAGGATTATGGCTTTGCTGTTCGTTCTACTGCCGGATTCTCCGATGGTAAATCGCCGCAGCGTTTCTTCTTGGGCGGCGAAGCTAATTCACTGAATCGCGGTGTCGCCAGTTCCGCCTTCGTGAACAATGTCAATGACGTCTTTTTCAGTACGATGGTGACACCACTGCGAGGTTCCGATTTGTATGAATCGGTTGGAACCCGGTATGCGTTGCTGAATACCGAGTTCCGCTATCCGCTAATTCGATTGTTGGCGCTCGGTTGGCCGATTCCAGCATTTTTCTACAATATTCGCGGCGCGAGTTTCGTCGATGTTGGTGGAACGTGGGATAATGACAACTTCCGCGGATCGTTGCCGGTTGAATCCGGTGCGGCGCGGCTGCACGACCTGAAGTTCGGTTTTGGCTTTGGCGCGCGCGCATCCTTGGGATTTGCTATCCTCAAGTATGACATCGCTTGGAAGAGTGATTGGATTGAAAACTCACTCCCCCAACATTACATCTCCCTTGGCACCGAATTCTAACCGTTGGACAAACCCTCTAACCTGACTACCCGTAGGACAGACACTCCTGTCTGTCCACCAACACCTTGTTACTGCTTGGGTAGGGGCGGACTCCCACGTCCGCCCGTTATTGGAGGTTAGGCACTCTCGCCTGATGTGTCTAAGTGAGGAATCTGCTGGAAGCGGGATTACGAAGCAATCTCATTGGGCGGGCGTTTCTATGCCGCTCATTCCTTATCCTTTTAACCCTTCACCTTAAAAGAACTAACTTCTGCGTTTTAACAAATTCCCCCGCTTGCATCTTTACAAAATAGGTTCCCGATGAGAGATTCATCCCATCGAAGGTAACTCGATAACTTCCGGTCTGTTGTTTCTGGTTTACAAGGGATGCGACTTCCCGACCGGTAAGATCAAAGAGTTTCAATTCTACATTACTTAGCAGAGGAAGTGTGTAAGAAATTGTCGTGGTGGAGTTAAAGGGGTTGGGGTAGTTCGGCTTAAGTGAATATTGAGTCGGAAAATTGTTTTCAGAATCGTCGACACCACTCAATGCCCCCGAACAATCGTAAATCCGTAAATGAGTACTTTCTCCCGAATACACAATACTTCCATTCACACAAACATTGGATACATACACACTATCCAAAAAACCAACTAACTGTGGTGAGGATGGATTCGCGATATTGAGAATTCGGAACGCGCTGCCGCCAAGAAAGGCATGGTTACCGGACAGAGTCACTGCGGAGATATTTTCAGCCGGTTCGTAATGTGTTACCAATTGGGGATGTGCTCGATTCGCAACTGAAATAATCCGTAAACCCAAACCGTAACTGGCAAGGTAAGCGTAATCACCAGATACCGCGAGGTCATTGTAATACGCACCTAACCCACCCTGTGTGTATTGTCCAACGAGAGTTGGTGTTTGCGGATTTGTACAATCTAAAACGAAGACACCTGAGATTGCACCCGTTATGTTTCCGAGTAAATAGGCATAGTTGTCGACAACACAGATGCGAGAAATGTAATTAAATGTAACACCGGAATTGATAACAGTTGGAGACTCGGGATCGGTGAGCGATGCGATGTAAAAATGCCACCCGACTGTGTAAAATATCTTGTCATCGGAAATAGCCAGCGCAGATGTCCAACTCTGTGTTTCTCTGGCAAAATACCGGACGAACCGCGGCGAAGCTGGTGTCGTTACGTCGACGATAGCAATCCCGGAATCGCCCGAAGCTACATAACAATAGTTCCCATATCGAGCAATTGCACTATTGTAATCGTTCATTGGTAGGAAGCTCGTCTCGTGCGGATTCGTAGGATTGGCAACGTCAGCAACTCGTAAACCAAACATTGTGTCGGTGTAGTACAAATTCACCCCATCGAAACACATTCCTGAGATATATCCTCCCGATGCGAACTGCGCTAACTCGACCGGAGCAGTTGGCGTATGACAATCGACGACCCGCACTCCGCCCACCCAATCGCAAACATACGCAATCGAATTTGATACGGCACATCGAGTCGCATGGCCCGGGGTGTCAAACGTACTAACAATCACCGGAGCGGTTGGGTTCGTTACATCGACCAGTTTTATACCTTGTCTGTTGTTGGAAACATAGGCCATCGAGCCAGCAATTTTCACATCTTGTACTCGATCATTGAAACTTACAATGTTAGCCAAACTCATCGCAGAAGGGTTTGAAACGTTATAGATACACATGAGCGAATCGTTACCAACGCTGTAGGCATAACTGTTGGCAACAGCACAGATCGGGTTGGGAGTATGTAACGGTATTGTACCCAGTAGTGTAGGTATAGTCGGATTCGCTAACGAAACAGCGTACAATGTCGATGTCGAAGAAAGATAGGCAATGTTGCCGGAGATGACGATACGTGTTACATCGGGATAATCGGTAACCAATGCAATGACAAGCGGTTCGGTAGGATTCGCTAAGTAAACAACTCGTAATACTCTTGACGAACCGGTAGCTTCAATTACACATAGGTAACTACCCATTTTTGCTATACTGAATACATTTTGAAAAGTAGGGATTCGTGCTATCCGCACTGGATTCATCGTATTCGAAATGTTTACAATATCGATTCCATACCCGTTGTATGAATTAGGTATGTATGCGGTTGTCCCTTCAACGATGAGATTACTTGAATAACAATAAGCATTGTAAATTCCCCGTTCGACCGGTGCGCTGGGATCAGCGATATTGTGGATACCCACAACACAACTGTCTTCGGTAACGAGTAATCGATTACCCGAAACCGTGACATCGTGGATTCCGTACATGGGAAATCGTCGGGAAGAGAGTTGCGTGATGCCGAAATTCGGCTGCGAAAGCGTTCCGATCAGTGGAAGAAGTGTTAGGATAACAAGAAGAAAACTACGGGTAAATCTCATGGTACTACCCTCCGGTGAAGGAAATCATGTCTGCTAATGAATAGTAGTCACATCAAGTAGATTCTACAATAGTCAAGCGTTTATGAATGTAAATTATTCATTAGAGCACACCCACAATGTCATTGCGAGCGCAGCGAAGAAATCTCATTGAGATTTCGTCATTTTAGTAGGAAACCGAGGGCTTTCGCCCCGCAAATAATAGCATTTCTGTTCTTACTTCACTATGACATCAATTGCTTGCGAAGGTGGTACTTCGATCCGCTGAACAGACAATTTCACCCCAGTTTGAATCCATAGAAGATAAACCCCATCCTCCACCCCTGTGAACGAAAATTCACCATTCAAATCGCATACTTCCGAATAACCATTCCACAACTGATGCTGATGACCCCACGGGATCAGCATAACTCGAACAGTATTTACTTTTTCAGAAAGCGATGCACTAATCCGCCCCCTCACAAATGGATAATCCAACGCATCCGGCAGCCAAACTCGTCCCATTCCAGTTACTGGATTCGGCGTATCCGCAAACTCAGCGGCATCGTACAACGCATTTTCCAATTGGTCGGCGCTCCAATCGGGATGCGCCTCCCAAAGTATCGCAATCGCACTTGTCAATAATGGCGCGGCAAACGAAGTGCCATCGGAACGTTCATACTGGTTGCGAGTACCCGGTTTTGCCACTAAAATGTTAACCCCGGGAGCGGCGAATTCCGGTTTTGCAAATCCATCGAAGGTCGGACCATGCCCGGAGAACGCTTCGCCACGACCGCTGCTGTCGGTAGCTCCCACTGCAAGTACACTGCGAAACGAGCCCGGTGCAGTAATCGAGCGTAACGCCTCCCCTTCGTTGCCTGCCGCTCCGACCAATAACACCCCTCGTCGCCGCGCTTCCTCAGCCGCTGCATGGGCTAATGTATGTCCGAGCGCATTGCCAGTCGAACTTTCAAATGAGAGCGACGAGTGAATAACATCAGCGCCCATCTGTTCGCACCATTCTACCGCCGCCGCCCAACTCGCTTCATCGTCATTGATTGAGTTTCGTTCGTCGAACACTTGCGCCAATAAATATGTGGCATTCGGAGCCCCGCCAATCATTCGCCCCGGATCACAGGCCGCCATCACCGACAATACACTTGTGCCGTGAAACCCCTCAATATTTTTATACTTACGACCAATCACAAAATCGCGCTGCGCACCAATGCGTAGTTTTGTAAGACTTTGGTGACTTAGCTCGAAACCATCGTCCAAGACGCCGATCGTGACATCGGAACCCGTATATCCTTCTTCTTGCTGTACGGTAAGAATGCCCAATGCGTCCAATTGCCCCGCCGCCGCGCCATACTCCCAAGAAGAGTGCAAGAGTGAATTCTCAGTACTCCTTTTGTTTCGAGTTATTACTTTTTGGGGGGCAATATTCTGAAGCTCATGAAGTGTGAGAGTGGGATAACTCTTTTGTAATGCATTGAGCGCGGAAGGCGTGCCCCTCACAACAACCCACGGAATGCTGCTAAAGGAACTTTCCACAGTGAGTTGTAGCGATTGCAGTGACGAATCGAGTTGAGAGGTTCGTTGGTAACTTGTGAGTATTGAGAGCTGTTCCCGTTGCAATCTTCGCGCTCTGGCATCAGGAATCATGTGAATCGGCAACGACTCGACTACTTTCGCGAAGCAATTGCTATCACCGGTAATCGCAATACGCAGTGATTGCTCTTTCGACTGTGCGAATCCACTTGTCGCGAAAAAGAAAACGCTCACTCCGCTTAGAAGCAGAATGAGCGCCGATGAGAATTTCTCCTGCACAAATCACTCACTTAAGCGAATGGTGTTGCCGGATTCGTATGCCACCCGACCGGTTGACGTTACACTAAACCTGCCACTACTGCTCGACACTTCGTACAGCGTCTCATTTCGCAATTGAAGGATTCGCGCCGAGCCATCTTCGCTGCCACGGAAAGTAAGCCGCTTATTGTCGGAAACAGTTGGTTCTAATGCAAAACGATAAAGCGTATCGACTACACCGCTCGTCAAATTCGCCCGAAACAATATCGGGCGTGTTGCACCTTGCGCTTGCGGAATATTCCCATCGAATACCACCGTGTTGCTATCGAGAAAATCGATCTTGAATGCGTCGCGACTGTTTAAAACGCGGCTGTTCGACAACTGGGATAGCCTCGCGGTAACCGGTCTGCCGCCATTGTCGCCACCGAAGTAACCGATGTAATCGTTGAATTTCGACAGTGTTGGTTTACTTCCGGTAACGTGTAATGCTGTCACATTGAGCATTGGCAAAGTAATTTTCGCAATACCTAAAGTGTAAACAGCGTCGTATTCTTCGTAGAGGATTACTTCGTTACCGAAACCATCGCTTCCAACACAGGGATCGCGGCCAGATACCCGCAGTTGCGTAACCGCATGATTGCTGATTGTCAAGAGAAATATCCCGTTACGTTCAGAACCCATCGGACCACTCGCATAGTACACGACTCGTTCGTTATCATCGAACCAGACTGGCGCAGCCGCCGGTTGCGGCATCGTTTCGTCAATCAAGCGGCTTATCGAACCGCTGCCATTTCGCAACATCCAAACATCATCGCGTACAAATAACAGGAGCGATCCATTAGGTGAGATTACCGGATTGCTTCCATCACTCACCAGCACGGAACTGCTTAGCGTAGGAAGCTCAACTGGGATATCGGTTTTACCATCGTCTTCAGTGCACCCAACTCCCATCGCTGTTACGATTACGAATAGAATGCAGAAAAACAGAACTTTATCGTTGATAACGTACCGTATAGACAAGGTACTCCTCTCCGCCTGCCGGCACTTGAATTTTCCACTCTGCCATCGTTGCATCACTTCGCTGTAGTGCGATTGCTCCTGTCGAGTTGGTCGCCGTTACGATTTGCCAACTGCCAAACAGCATTTCCCGCAAAATCACTGGAACTGTTTTCGTTGTAGCGTTACTTACCAAAATTCTCACACTCTCTTCCGATTCATTTCGGCTAAGTCGGCGGTAATGTGTCCGCTCCTTATGAGCGCGCAACGAAAATGCCGTTCCCGTCCGTACTGCAAACTCGCTGCCCGCCGGCATCGCCGGTAAATAATCTTCACCGGCAAACGTTCCGCCGTTCACAGTATCGCCATACACAGTGATCTCGCCCCATGGCATCGCCTTGCTACCGAGCGCCGAATGTTTCGCTAACGAAAACACAAACTCAGTAAACACTGGAGCCGATTGCGTCGTCGCTTCTTCGACTACATACTGCTCCCGCCCCTCAATCCGGGTGCGAGGAAAGTATGGCAATTGTAAGGTCGATCCCGCATCAATATCGACCTTCTGTGGAATTTCGAATTTCTGATATCCTTGCCAAGCGTTGCTTGAAGCGTTCTTACCTGTTACTGCCGCTCCTACTTTTTGATTTGTTTCTTGATCAGTTGAAAGTCCGACGTCTCCAGCAACTAACGTGAGTTGCACATCGGGAAGCGATGTACCGCTGGTATTCTCAAGAGAAAAGTCGCTTTGCAGTTCAGCGTGGTTCGCATCAATCTTCCACAAATGATAGGCGGCGCGCCAATTCGCTCCCGGCGCTAAGTAGGAGAATCGTATCGGTTCGCGTCGCGAACCATCGGAACGCACCTTCCAAAGCAGCTTGGAGACCCCTTGCGCACCAACCGGCAGGGTATCAAACGATAACCAGTTAAAGGAGTTTTTATCAAGTAGCTCCACTCGAGGTAAAGTCGTATCCGGTTGAAGAAAAAGATGGTTGTCGGAAATGTGGAGTATCTTTCCCTCTACCCGTTCGTTTCCCTGTTGAAAAGAAATCCACTGTCCGCGATACTGCTTCCAGAGGTCAGCGATTTCAAACTCACTGGGAACGAATCTTGTCGACAAAGGAAGTAGCTCCTTGAGTGACCGTAATGGTTCGATCCGTAACGACGATACAAACGCCCCCGGCAACACCGGCTCAAAGGAGACTATTTGCTCACCATCACGAAAGTCGACGATCAGTGTCTCGGTGTACTGCAACAAATCGCGGGTATAGACCGTTAACCGGACATCCCGGATTGGAGCGCTAACCACCGTTTGCCAGCACAACAGACAACACCCGATTCCCCAAAACCAACTACGCATCCCCACAACCTCTTCTTTGTAAAAGAAATAATCCACTACAAAGTGCGAAGAAATCGCTTGCGTTCCAATCTGCACAATGCTTGCAACAAAGTTTTCACTTCATCAAAACGTTCAGTCCGAATCATCAGCATTAGGCAGAAATCTCCTAAGTAACGATTGCAACGGGAAGGAATAGGAGAAGAAAGTATTGGACTCATCAGAAACCAGCACTCAAACATCTACTCGCTTTGGTCAGTTTTATAACTCACGAAAATCATATTCGCGATATTCATCTAATGTCTTTATATATACAGGATATATAAATTAAATATATCATCAATCAATATATGTAATATCAACATATATAATTCGCTCCTATTCATTCCATCAATGAATTACCGGTGAGAACACGATCAAGAAACAAACTCTAAGAGGTCGTTTCGCATGGTCTCTATGAGGGATTTTAACGACTGAAATCGATAAACATAATCATGGGGAGTACGCGCTAAATCATTGATAAACGTTGTGATAAAACAGTCATGTGAAAACTTGGAAAAATGTGAAACCTCAACCATTCATGAAGTTATTCTGAATTCTTCACAAAATCGATTTTTCAGATTGCATTCTGCTCGACGAGGTATTATCATTGCCTATCGGAGGATATAGGAATGAATACTATTGGCAACGCGCTGAATGGGGAAAATAGAGTGATACCTCCCGGCCCGTTCTTCATTACGCTCGAAGAGAATTCCGCTGTCTCCCATCGGATTGTCATCCCTGCACTGCTAAGGAGAGGGCTCCTGCCCGTTAATGAACAACCGGAACTGATCTGGCTTCGCAATGATAAAGTCAATGCCTTGCAACTACATCCTGCACCGGTTCTCTATGCAATCCTCGAAGAGCGAATTGCCGAATTACCGGAGGAGGAGAGGCCTCTTCGGCGGCGACAATGGTATCGTGACTTCTACGTGATTGAAGTGAATAAGGACTACCGGTTGACCTTACCAAAATTAGCTGATCTCCCGACTTCCTATGCGTGGGACAACTGTTTGCGAGCGGTAATCGTCGGTTTCGGGAAATATGCATGGCTCTTTTCCGAAGTCGCTTACAACCGCTATCTCGCAGGATTAGAGCCGCAGGATAGCCTCGCAACCACGTTCCAGGAGTTTGCGTGACCCTTGAGTTTCATCATGTCCCCGTCCTCTTGCACGAGACTGTAAACGCAGTGATAACTAATCGCTCCGGTTGCTATCTCGATACGACCGGCGGTTCGGGCGGACATGCTGCGGAACTCCTAAATCAACTTAACGACGACGCGAAACTCATAATAATCGACCGTGACCCACAAGCAATCGAATATCTCCGGGCGCGCTTTCAATCCGAGCCACGAGTCAAAACAATCTGGCAGGGACGATTTGGGGAAAGTCGGAAACCAATGGATGAACTCAAGTGGGAACAGGTGGACGGAATCATCGCCGATTTAGGCGTTTCATCTCCCCAACTTGACTCTCCTGACCGCGGCTTTTCTCTCAGGTATTTGAATGCTCCCTTGGATTTACGAATGGGAGAGAACGAACAAACGGCAAATGAATGGTTATCGACTGCAGACGTTTCTGAAGTCGTAACGGCATTGGAACAAGGCGGCGATTTTCGCAATGCCGACCGAATCGCGGAACCATTACTAACCGCTGCACGGGCAAATCGCCTCCACTCAGTTAATGATGCGATAGAGGCGGCGTTCCCCGGGAAGCAATTGCCACGCAATGTCCAATCGCGGTTTCTCCAAGCACTACGAATTGCCGTCAATCAAGAATACAGCGAGCTGATAGCACTATTGCAACTTGCCCGAAATCGCATTCGCCCCGGTGGGCGTTTAGCGATTATCACTTTTCACAGTGGCGAAGCGAAAATTGTGAAGCAGGAGTTTGCTGCGCGAGACTGCAAATCCAATTACCGTTACTGGAAAATTCCCGTTGGTCTTAAAGCGCAGGCATCAGAAGCGGAAATGAAACATAATCGGCGAGCGACATCGGCAGTATTGCGAGTCGCTGAGCGTGGAGTTGACCGATGAAAAATGCAACCAATTGCAAGTACTCCGGTGGTTTCATCTATAATGAACCGCCACGTCAGCGAAATTTCAAGAAGCTCTTGCACTTCATGCTTTTCTTTCTCGTGTTCTTCGTTGGTGCCGGCGCGATTGGATACATCAATTACATCAATCAAGTCAATGTGCAGCAAATCGACCGGACTGAAACAGCTATCAATGCCGCGCGTCGAATCCAACTCGCAAAACTTGCGAAACTAAACCAAGCGATGAAGTATGAGAACATCCAGAAGAAAGCCAGTCTGCTCGGATTGAATAGCGTGTCGACCCAGATTGAGCAACTCGCGTTGCCTGAAGCACATTTCGACGAAACTCAGTTAGCATTCCTCATGAAGCGGCGCACCGAAAAAGTATTCGAGCCGAAGCGCTTTGCTTCGAATGTAGTTACAAAACGGAATGTCCAATAACACTCGGCGGGTGCAATCATGATACCGAAAGAATGGCAACACTCCCGATTCATTCCTACCGATTCCGAATATCGGTTACGGCTGAGGTGGATGGTTATTGTTATCCTACTACTTGCCACAATAGGAATTGGGCGTTATGGCTTTTGGCTATTCGTTCGCGGCGATGAGATTCGCAACATCGCTACTGAACAGTATCGTCAGATCGAACCGATTGCCTCTGAGCGGGGAAGAATCTATGATCGCAATGGCAATATTCTCGTCAGCAACATCAAGTATGTGACCATCGGCGTCGACCGCCAAACCTTAAAAATCACCATCGATTCGTTGGCGTCAATTCTTGCAAAATCGTTTGGTAAACCGGCGTCGTTTTATCGCGATCGCATCAACAAAATTGATCAACGCTATGTCGTGTTGGAAAAGCGGATAACCATCGACATCGCTTCGAAAATCGATAAGTACAAGATCGCTGGCTTAGTAAAAACGATTGAATCGTCGCGTTACTATCCGAATGGTACTTGTGCGGCAATGGTAATCGGCAAAGTCGACAATACAAACAATGGCATTTTTGGATTGGAACGGAGTCTCAACAAGCAACTCGCTGGAATACCCGGCAAGCAGTTCCGCATCCGCATCGGTTCCAATGCCTCGACCATCGACATCGACAATCCAATCGTTCCTGCGGTGAACGGCGCTGACATCTATACTTCATTGGATGTCGTTGCCCAACAAATAGTGGAAGAGGAATTATCGCAAACTGTCGAAGAATTCAAAGCCCAATCAGGTACAGTAGTCGTCATGGTCCCGCAAACGGGCGAAATCATTGCTATGGCAAGCTATCCGTTCTTCGACCCAAACAAATCGTCGGCTGCCGATACTCTCGGTTTTCGTCCGCGACCAGTGTATGACCTCTTCGAGCCGGGATCAACGGCAAAGACTTTTACGTTTGCTGCGGTGTTAGAAAACACCAACACCTCGTTGGATGAAATCATCAATACCTATGGTGGTTCCTATTCCTTGTGTGGCAAAGTGATTCATGACGATCACCATAGCGGACCGTTATCGGTTGCCGATGCCTTTGCACAGTCGTCGAACATCGTCACGTTACAGTTGGGATTGCGGATGCGTCCCGAAACTTTCCGCGAAGCATTCAAGAAATTTGGTTTTGTTGCCCGTTCGCACAGTGGTTTACCTGCCGAACAACCGGGCATGATGCCTTCACTCAGTAGTTGGAGCTCCTTGTCGCAGGCGACCATCTCGTATGGTCACGGGATCTCGGTAACTGCGTTGCAACTCACTCAGGGTTATGCTGCGCTTGCCAATGGCGGCGAACTCATGTGGCCACAACTGGTGAAGCGAATCGATTGGAACGATAAACTCTCCGATACCTATGAACCGATGGTGCGTCAGCGTGCTGTATCGCGCCAGACTGCCGAAACAATGCTTATGCTGATGCAGCGCGTTACTGAAGTTGGGACTGGAAAACGGGCCCGGATCGATGGCATAAAAGTTGGCGGAAAAACTGGTACAGCGAAAAAGTTGAGTGAGCGCGGTGGTTACATGGAAGGTCACTACGTAGCGAACTACGTGGGGGTAGCTCCAATTGATAATCCGCAGCTCGTTTGTGCCGTTGTTATCGATGATCCACGCGCTGTTAGTCATTATGGCGGTATCGCTGCAGCGCCGCTCTGGCAGCGGATAATCGTGCGATTGATGCAAACATTACCAGCGATGGCAGTGCAATCAGCGCCGGTGCGTTATGTCGGAAATACTCCAACCGGTTACACGGTTCCTGAGTTAATCGGAATGTCGGATGGCGCTGCCCAACGATTAGCGCAAGGCTGGGTATTCCAACGCGAAGGTTCCGGTGATCATATCATCGCTCAAGAGCCTGCCGCAGGTATGCGTGTAACGAACAATACGATACGCATCGTATTGGCGGACGAACGCGCGCAATTGACCAGTATCCCGGTCCCGCCGGTATATGGCATGTCATTACGAAATGCCTTGGCAAAGTTATCGGAATTGAAACTAACTGCTGAAGTGCAGGGAGTCGGAAAAGTATTGACGCAAAACCCTGCCCCCGGAACAATCCTGCCATGCGGTTCGACGATTCAACTTATCTGTGAACGGGCGGGACTGTGACGAAAATATTATCACAGTTATTTCACTCGGATCGCGAACACTTTGATAATCGTGTCGCGACCGGTATCGCTTACGATTCCCGAAAAGTAATGCCCGGCGGCATCTTCGTAGCGATTCCCGGTGTAGCAGTCGACGGTCATCAATTCATTCCACAAGCTGTTTCTCGCGGTGCTACCGTTATTGTTGGTGAACAGCCTGCGATGGAATTGCCGAGCGGAGTTACCTACATCCAAGTGACTGATACCCGAATAGCATTAGCAGAACTATCTTCGCAATGGTTCGATCACCCGGCTGATAAGTTGGCTATCCTTGCTGTAACGGGCTCAAATGGAAAAACTACGAGTACCTACCTCATCGAACGAATTCTCCGCTCCGCTGAAAAAAAGTGTGCGGTGATTGGAACGATTGGTTATATAATCGGAGGTGAGGCTCGTCCCGCAATCCACACCACACCGGAATCCTACGAATTGCAGAGCTTGTTTGCCGATGCTGTTACAGCCGGTGATCGTTTTATCGCGGTAGAGGTTTCATCCCATGCTCTTGCATTAAAACGTACCCACGGAATTGATTTCACCGGAGCGATTTGGACGAACCTCACCCAAGATCACTTGGATTTCCACGGGACGATGGAAAACTACTTTGGCGAAAAAGCGAAACTATTCCTTGGCGAAGGTGCTGCACGAATTCGCTTGGTGAATCGTGACGATAGCTATGCTGCTCGGATGTTGCAGGATCCCGCAATTCTTTCGTTTGGCATCGACTCGACAACTGCGAATTATCGTGCTACCAGCATAAAAATGACTGCGAATGAAACAAGCTTCCGGATAGTCGGCACCTCCAACGGATCGATTGATGTGAAAACATCGATGGTTGGGAAATACAATATTGCGAACATTCTTGGAGTCGCTGCGTTGTTGGATCGGCTCGGTATTGCTCCACTCGCAATTGCCGATGGGATCGGACAATTGGAAGGGGTTTCCGGCAGAATGCAGCGCGTTGATTCGCCCGTCGGCACTGCGATATTTGTCGACTATGCTCATACTCCCGACGCTATGGAAAATGTGATAAAAACGGCTCGTTCCTTCACGCAGAACCGGCTTCACGTTTTGTTTGGCTGCGGTGGAAACCGCGACCGCGCTAAACGGCCGCTGATGGGTGCTGCCGCCTGTATCGCCGATTCGGTGGTAGTCACATCGGACAACCCCCGCTTTGAAGAACCGCAAGCGATTGTCGATGACATTATGCCGGGTCTCGATCGGTCCAAAGTTGCTCTTATCGAGTTGGATCGTACAACCGCTATCGCTGCCGCTTGCAGCATGTTAGTCGAAGGTGATGTATTGTTAGTGTTAGGAAAAGGCGCTGAGAGTTATCTCGAGATTAAAGGTGTCCGACATCCTTACTCCGATTACGAGGCGATAGCCCAAGCGATTACTAAACTACCCGGAGCGACTCATGCTTGAGCGAACGCTGCAAACATTGACGAACGCTGAAACCATCGCTGGATCGCCTTATTTGGTGCCGATATCCGGTATCTCAATCGACACCCGTACACTTAGTCAAGGGGACTTATTCGTTGCATTAACTGCGGTTCGAGATGGCCACGATTTTATTCCGGCGGCAATTGTTCGAGGAGTCGCCGCTTTGTTGGTTTCTAAACCACTCGTTGAACTCCCTCCGATACCGGATAATGTTTGGGTAGTGCAAGTACCTGACTGTACCAAAGCGTTGCTTGAAATCGGTGTATGGTTTCGTGAAAATGTACTCCGCTGTCCGGTGATTGCAGTTACCGGCTCGTACGCAAAAACATCCGTGAAAACAATGGCGGCGGAAGTATTGAAAGAGTTGGGTAACGGGTTAGTTTCCGAGAAAAACTACAACAATCATTTAGGAGTCCCACTTACGTTGGCGACGGCACAACCAGCGAATCGTTTTGCTTTGTTTGAACTTGGAATGAATCATTTCGGAGAAATCCGCACATTGACTGAAACGGCTCGTCCCACAATTGGATTGATTACGCACATCGGACGGGCACATATCGAGTATTTCGGATCGGAAGAGGCAATTGCCAAAGCAAAAGGTGAATTGTTTGAAGCGATGACACCTGCCGGTGTCCGTCTTGTGAATCTGGATGATCCCTATATTCTTGCGCTTGCGAAGAAATATCCCGGCGCATTCGATCTTGGCTACACATTAAGTAACGACAACTTCGACTTCAAAGGACGAATCCTCCGGGCAACTCCGTTAGAGAAGGATGAACACGGTTGCTACGGTATCTCCCTTGCTGGAACGGAGTTACACTCCTCGTTACCCGGGCGCTTCCAACAATACAATTTGCTTGCCGCGGCGACGATTGGCATTGCCCTTGATATCCCGCTACCCCGAATCGCAAAGCGCTTGCGTGATGTGCGTGCGGTACCGATGCGCGGACAACTTCTCCATTTTGATTCGATAACGCTCATTCGTGACGAATACAACGCCTCACTTCACTCGATGAAAGCTGGTTTAGAGTTGTTGAACGACCAATCAACCGCAAAACGGCGCATTGCCGTTCTCGGTGACATCTTTGAGTTGGGCGAACAAGTACGCAACGACCATGAAACCTTGGCGGAATACATCGTTGAAGCAAATCCTTCGGTAGTGTATCTCTGTGGGGCGCATTGTCGTTGGACATTTCGCCGGTTGCAGGAGGTTGCAAGTCAAATCAAAGTAATGCACTCCGATTCTGTCGAGGAAATTGCTCATATAGTATCTCAACGGCTGCAGCCAGGCGATGCAATCTTAGTAAAAGGTTCACGCGGTATGGCGATGGAACGAATTAGCAATGCAATCTTGGAAATTGTCGAAAACTTTTCTCGGGATCGAAAATGATCGACCGTGAAGTTGCATACACAGCAATTAATCGTCCGCGAAAAGTTGCGGTTATCGGCGGTGAGCGTTCGGGTATCGCCGCGGCGAAGTTATTACAGTCGTTGGGTATTCCCTGCTTCCTATCCGATATCGCACAAGGTGAAAAAGCAGAAATCCTACGACAGAAGTTACTTGCTCTCAATATCCCCTTTGAGTTAGGCGAGCATAGCGATGAGATATTTCGTGGTACCGATTTAATCGTTACCTCACCAGGGGTAGATTCTCGGAGTAAGCTGTTTGTACGGGCACGAGACGCCTGCATCCCGGTATGGTCCGAACTGGAGTTTGCATGGCGTCTCAACCCCGGAAAAACCATTGCCATCTCTGGTACAAATGGAAAATCGACGACCACGACATGGCTTGGTGAAATCTTCCGCTCTGCTAAAATTCCTCATGTCGTTGCAGGGAACATAGGTGTTGCGTTTTCCGATTGTGTACATGAGTTAACGCCGGAGCATTGGGCGATCTTGGAAGTTTCTTCTTTTCAATTGGAGTGGATAGAGAAGTTTCAACCCGATGTCGCTGTACTACTGAATCTCGCTCCTGACCATTTGTATCGCTACGATTCACTCCAGCAGTACTATCTCACGAAACGGGCGATAGCCCTTCATCAAACATCCAAACAAGTATTCGTAGGAAATGCCAATGATGTTAACGTCGAGCTTATATCGAAAGGACTAAAATCGTCGTTGTTCCCATTTTCTGGCAGTCATCCGTTAGAACGTGGAGTATGGCTTGGGCACGACCGGATATACCTCCGCGATACCGAACCGGTTGCAATGCGATTAGCTTCGTTTGACAATATTCATCTCTTTGGTCGTCACAATTTGGTGAACGCAGCTGCAGTTGTCGCCGCAGCTTATAGCGCCGGAATCGAACCGGAAGCGATTAACGCTGGACTCTTCTCTTTCAAAGGACTACCGCATCGATTGGAGTTAGTTCCTACGACCGACGGTTTTCATTGGTATAACGATTCTAAAGCAACGACCCCCGACTCCACTCGAGTTGCACTATTATCCTTTCCCCAACCAGTGATTTGGTTAGCAGGCGGATATGATAAGGGAATTGATTTTACCCCGCTGAAAAAATTAGTGAAACGGCGAGTAACACAACTTATTGCATTCGGTGCCGCTCGCGATAAAGTTAAAACGACGTTTTCCGATATCGTACCCATCGTCGAAGCGGAAACCTTACGTGAAGCGGTTGAACTCGCTCGGAAACAAGCACAGCCTGGTGTTGACATCCTGTTATCACCGATGTGCGCAAGTTTTGATGAATTCAACGATTTTGAAGATCGTGGCACCAAATATGCCGAATATGTCCGGGGGATAACACAATGATTCTTGTTCGCCAAGTTGTCGATCACCTGAACTTTAATTTTGATCGTTGGATGCTCGCTTCGGTGATCTGTTTGTTGCTGATTGGCCTGTTGATGAACATGATGGCAACGTCAAACAAATTGACTGACTCCACAGCGATTACCGGTTCACTATCCGCTACTGTAATCGATGTCTACGCAAAATTCAAAACTCATTCGTTGAAAGTTGCTATCGGCTTAGTGTTTGCGGTCGCTTGTTACCTCACCCCATTAATGGTTTGGCAGAGTAGAAAGACTACCTACACTTTAATTGCAGTATCAATGGTGCTGTTTATCCTCACCTACTTTTTTGGTGAAGATATCAACGGAGCGCGTCGCTGGCTAAGGATAGGTGGATTTCAACTTTCGCCGTCGGATGTTGCTCGGTTTTCACTAATCCTCTGGTTATCACAATTCCTGTTTGAAAAGCGAGAAGAGTTGCATCTCATTTCCAATTCGGTGAAAGCAGCAGCAATGATAGCGATGATCTGTTTGCCGATTGTCCTGCAGCCGAATCTCTCTACCGTTATGATAATATTCGCGATTGCTGGTTCGATGCTGTGGGTGTCGGGTATTCCCCGTAAATGGTTTTTCTACCTTGGGGCACTGGTCATAGCCTTTGGAGTATTTCACGTTGCCGGTTCGTCGTTTCGCTCAAATCGAAGCCAAGTCTTCATTGATCCATTTGCGATTTACTACAACTTCGATAGTCAATACCAGATTGATCCGGTAGGCGCAACCATGCTCAAAGAGACTTCATACCAACAACGCCAGAGCATTATGGCATTGGTGCAGGGTGGTTTGACCGGCGTCGTCTATGGGACTGGAAAACAGAAATATTTCTTACCGGAAGCATACAACGATTGCATTGTCGCCATCGTCGGAGAAGAATGGGGGATGATTGGAATTCTGTTGGTGCTTGCGGGATTTGGCGTACTCACTTGGCGCGGATTTCGCACGACAGTGAATTCAATCGATGCCTACAAATACTTTCTCGCATTCGGCATCGTGATGAATTTCCTCGCCTACTTTTTCATTCACTTCTTTGTGAATGTATCGGCGATGCCGTCAACTGGAGTCCCGTTGCCATTCATCAGCCATGGCGGTACGGCTATGGTGTTTAATCTCGGTCTCGCTGCTATTCTATTGCGGTTGAGTGCCGAGCCAAAATGTCCGCTATTCGTCAAGTAGGTGAATCGTGAAACACTTCTTCCATCGTTTTCGCCGCTTGCACTTTGTCGGTATTCTCGGTACCGGCATGTGTGGAATCGCTGAAGTCCTTCTCCGCCACGGCTTACGCGTGACAGGTTCCGATTTGCAGGAGAACGACTCGGCAATCCGGTTGCGAAAAATTGGCGCTGAAATCGCTATCGGTCATTCCGCTAAAAACATCGGGGACGCGCAAGTAGTCATTTATTCGAGCGCTTGTCCACCCGACAATGTCGAACTGGTGGAAGCCCGCCGCTTAAATATTCCCGTCATTCCCCGTGCCGAAATGTTGGGTGAATTGATGCGCTTGCAGCTTGGTATCGCAGTTGCCGGCGTTCACGGTAAGAGCACAACTTCTGCGATGTTAGGTGCCGCCCTAAAGACAGCGGGGATGGATCCCACCATAATCGTTGGCGGCCGCTTGCAAAGCACGAGTGGCAATGCCGAACCCGGCGATTCCGAGTGGATGGTTGCAGAAGCCGATGAATTCGACCGCTCGTTTCTCCATCTCATGCCGGTGCACGCCATCATTACCAATCTAGAACACGAGCACACCGACACCTATCCAACTTACAGCGAGATGGAAGATGCTTTCGTGCAGTTTGCGAATCGCGTTCCCTTCTACGGTTCCTTGGCGATATGCGGCGACGATGCCGGTGTAATGGCGATTCGCCCTCGACTCAAGCGAACGGTCATCACGTATGGAGTCGGACCAGAAAACAACATCCGGGCGATCGATATCAAAATGGCGGCGGGAATAACAACTGCCACTGTCGTCGATGGTTCGACCGTCGTTGGCGAATTGAAAATCCAAGTACCCGGTATCCACAATCTTCGCAACGCATTAGCGGTTATTACGCTATGCCGTCAAATCGAGATACAATTTTCGGCGATTGTCCCTGCGCTCGAGTCGTTTACCGGCGTTGCCCGTCGGTTTGATAGAGTTGGTGAGTGGAACGGAGTGACGGTTGTCGATGATTATGCCCATCACCCCACCGAGGTTGCAGCGACGTTAGCGGCTGCGCGGGCGTCTCATCGCGGTCGCATTGTCGCAGTGTTTCAACCCCATCTCTTTTCACGCACGGCGGTTTTTGCCGAGCGGTTTGGGATGGCGTTAACTGTCGCCGATGTCGTTTTTGTCACTGACGTCTATCCATCGCGTGAGAAGCCGGTATCGGGCGTTACAGGAAAATTGGTTTCCGATGTATTGCGTCGGTCCGGTCATAGTGCCGTTATCGATCTTGAAAAAACTGATTGGCTAAATCGCGTCCGAGCCGAATTGAAACCGGGCGATATGCTGATAACAATGGGTGCTGGCGATGTCACGAAGTTGGCTAAACAAATGGTGAGCGAACTGTGAGTGCAATCCCGGAATTCACGTCGCTGAGCCGCGTCCGCGACACGTTGTATCGCCACAACAGCGGGCAGTTGCGCGAACGAGAACCATTAGCGTTACGCACCACCTACCGGGTTGGCGGCGAAGCAAAATTGCTCTATGCACCCTATGAAGAAGCTGACGTTGCTGCGGCTGTGCAAACAGTATGTGAAGAGCAAGTTCCGCTCTATGTATTAGGTGGTGGCTCTAACATCCTGATTGCGGACAATGGTATCGATGGTTTACTCGTCGACACTCGCAGTTATCTAAACACGATTTCGCTAACCGGCGACAGGATAGTCGCGCAAGCCGGAGCATCGCTTCTACGCTTGGTGCGGATGGCTTCGCGAGCCGGCCTCGGCGGAATTGCCAAGCTCGCCGGAATACCCGGAACTTTGGGTGGCGGTTTACGTATGAACTGCGGTGCTTTCGGTGTTGAAATCTCTGAACATCTTGAATGGGTGCGCGGTGTATCGGCTAATGGTGAAATTGTCGAATTCGAAAAGTCGGATATCACATGGGGATATCGCTCCGTTCCCGAATTACAAACGGTTGTGATTACCGCTGCTGGTTTCCGGTTCCCTACGGATGATCCGAACAAATTAGTTTCCGAGATGAGAGAAGTTTTAGCGAAACGACGCGCCAGTCAACCATTGCAATACCCTTCGGCCGGTTCGGTATTCAAACGCCCTCCCAATGACTTTGCTGGACGATTAATCGAAGCCGCTGGTCTAAAAGGGGTGCGTTGTGGCGATGCCGAGGTGAGTCAAAAGCATGCTGGTTTTGTTGTCAACACCGGGAAGGCGACTGCCGCTGATATTTATCGTTTGATTCGTACGGTTCAGGCAGCTGTGTTTGCACTGTATGGCGTGCAACTCGAAATGGAACAAGTGTTGTGGGGGTTTGAAAATGCCGCGTCTTAAATCGATGGTCGTCTTTCGCCAACAACAAGTCCGTGCCCGCAAGTTCGCACTAAAGCGATTGTTGGTTTTGCTCTCGTTTGTCGCTGTGCTTGCTGGCGGTTGGTATGTCGTCATGTACACCGATCCGCTTAACATGTTCCAGTTACAGCGAATCGAGATTACTGGAAATCAGCGCACAACGACAAACGATATTCGCAAAGCGCTTGGTGTGCGGATTGGAACGCCGCTCTTCCGGTTAGATATGGCACAGCTAAACACAAAACTAACAAAACTCCCGTGGGTAAAATCGGTGAGAACTCATCGCACGCTGCCGAATGTACTCTTCGTCGAAATCGTAGAACACACCCCTGTTGCAGTCATTGCGAATGGTAAAACCCAACTTGTGAGTTCCGAAGGGTGTGTGATGCCGCAACCCGTTGATGGTTATCCTGTTAGTTTACCAGTGATTACGAATTATTCTGGTGAAATTCCCGCGGTAGGAAAACAATTTGAAGAATACAAGATGCGGGAAGTCATTGCACTGTTGCGGGAAATGCGTCCCTATCGTGTATATCAGCGGGTTGCCGAAGTGCGGTTCGATTCCCCTTCGACCTATCGCGTGTTGCTCGACGATGGTCATGTCGAGCTGTTACTTGGAAAATCACGAATACAGTCGATCTCAGCGGTCGATCAGTTTATGCAGAAACTACCGGCGGGTGTTTCGTTAGCGAAAATCGCATACATCGATGCTCGGGCATCCGGTTTTATTGCCGTCGCCGACCGTATCGATCCATCATTTTAAGTAGCTCAGACAATCTTGTCTGAGAGAATAAGTACCAAGTAGAAAATTCTATTTCTACGCAAAGCAGTAAAACCGTGTTACACCGACTCAAAAAGTGGATTCGACACCGACTCAATATGACAACTGAACCAGAAAAGAACTCTATCGATACCGGCTCCTTCCTCTCCGATCAACAAGAAGAGGAAATGGTCGCTACGGTTGCGATTGATATCGGAACGAGTCGCATTCGCACTGCGGTGATCGGTCGTAGCGAAACCGGTAACGTCAAATTGCTCGCTTATGGCGATGTCGCTTCGCTTGGGATGAACGCCGGTGTAATCACCGATGTAAAAAAAACGACCGATGTGTTACAAGCGTCGCTGTATCAAGTTCAGCAAAAGCTTGGCGCGAGTGGTTCGATTCGTGTTGCGATTATCGGTATAGGAGGTAACGATATCATTGCCTCACCGACCGATTCTCATTTGACGTTAAGTAAAAAATGGCTGGGAAAATCTCAGACGATTTCTTTTGAAGACTTGTATCGCTTAAAGGAACATCACCATCACGTCTTCATTTCCAGTGAGTACCAGCAACTTGATTTAATTCCGATGGGTTACTCGGTCGATGGTACTAATTGGTTAAGTTCGCCGGTCGGACTCGAAGCGCAGAACCTTTTTGGCAGATACTTATCGCTTGCGGCGCGCAAGGAAGCGGTCGATGTTGTCAACGATTGCTGTAAGCGAGCAACTGTGAGCATCAAGAGTACAGTCTATGCTCCAGCAACGATGGATCGTGTCGCGTTGGAACCGACTGAGAAACATTTCGGGACAATTGTTATCGATATCGGTTATTCGACTACCAATGTCCTATTCATTAAGGAAGGGGTTTGGCAATACGCCTTCCCGGTGCAATACGGATCACGCGACATCACATCCGACATTTCGCAGATGTGTGAAGTGCCACTCGATACAGCGAACGACCTCAAAAAGAAGTATGGCGCGACGAAACCAGTTTCTTACTGGGACGATATGGGAAAACCGGTTGCACCAGAATTGATACCGGTGCCCGGTAACCGGGAAATCGATCCCGATTATCTCTATCGAGTAGTTGTCGCTCGCTGTGAAGAGATTTTCGATGTCGCGATGGATGAATTGTATATGCGGGCAAACCGAGCTGTGGAAGAGCCGGTCGTTTTAAGCGGCGGTGGGGCGATGCTTCCCGGTCTTGTTGAATTTGCGCAGCGATATTTAAAGCGTCCGGTGCGGCTCGCGAAACCGAGTGGCATTCAGGACTTAGCCGGCGAAGCGTTAACGCCGGCGGCGATCAATGTATTGGGAATGGCGATGTATGGGTTTGAATTAACATCGCTAAATCCTCAAAATCCGATTTCAAGATTGTTCGATTGGGTCAATGGCAGCTAACTAAAAAGTAACGGGAGGATACCATGGGTAAAATGCGTTTCAGTTTGGTCGAAAATTTCGCACGCGGTGCGAAAATCAAAGTCGTCGGAGTTGGTGGAGCTGGCGGCAATGCGATTAAACGAATGGTCGAAGCGGGTGTTTGTGGCGTCGAGTTTGTCGCAATCAACACCGATTTACAATCGTTGGAAAAATTGGATGGCTATCGTACCGTGCAAATCGGTGTCGAAACCACCCGCGGTCTCGGTGCCGGTGGCGATGCCGAAGTGGGACGGCTGGCGGCGGAAGAGAATCGCGAAGACATTATGCAGGCACTATCAGGTGCAGATTTAGTGATTACGACCTTCGGCGGTGGTGGTGGTACAGGTTCGGGTAGCGGGCCGGTAGTAGTCGATATCGCCCGCGAACTCGGTGCCTTGACGGTAGCGATTGTAACACGCCCTTTCCAATTCGAGCGGGCGCAGCGAATGCAGCGAGCAGAAGATGGGATTCGTCAACTTCGCGGCGTCACCGATACCTTAATCGTGATTCCCAATCAAAAACTCGTCGACATTTCCCTTGATGTAAAGTTAACCGAAGCATTCCAACGTGCCGATTCTATTTTAGTCCAAGCGACTAAAGGGATCAGCGAATTACTTACCACTGCCGGGGAAATCAACCTCGACTTCAACGACTTGAGTACAGTGATGAAGGGTGGTGGTGATGCACTGCTCGGTTTCGGTACTGCATCGGGAGAAGACCGGGCATTGAATGCCGCAACGCAAGCGATTTCGTCGCCTTTCCTTGAGGACATCGATGTTGCCGGCGCTCGCTCGATTCTGATAAACGTATCCGCTTCGCGGGACATAACCCTGCGCGAATTCGATACCGCTGTTAAAGTTATCACCGACAAAACGGGCAACGAATCCAATGTTATCGCAGGTATGGCATACAACGACGATATCACTGACGAACTGCGAGTTACATTAATCGCGACCGGTCTCCGACAGGATCTTCGTGCGCAGCCGAAACAAGAATCGTTTACTCTGCAGAACAGCTTTACCGGGAACAGTTTCTCGAATGGCGCAACCAACGGTTTCTCGAATGGCAATGGCAAAACCAATGGGGATACGTTCCGAACGGTGCCAGTGATGCCTGTAGCGGCACCCGCATTAGACGCCAGTCTGCGTTCCAACGGAAACAGTTTTAGCGTACCGGCGATTCTTCGCCGCAACCGTTCATAACGTAGTTCGGTAGCTCAGACAATCCTGTCTGAGTCGTTTCATTTCATCTGTAGCTCAGACAATCTTGTCTGAGTTATCCAAACCGTACGACAGACCACAGAACAGTCTGTCGGAACAAATCCATACGTTGGACTATCCTGTCCACCGTAAACAAAAATCTCCATCGGTACTACTCCCGTACCGTTAAAAAACAACACCGCCGCGTTGACCCACGGCGGTGTTGCTTTACTTATGCCCAAAACAATCTGCTAAACCGGTTCCCTAACCCAAAGCCCCTTCCAACGTACCGGCAACCGGAAGATTACTGGAATTGCAACGAGGTTCGGATAGATCCAGAGATACACTAAGAAGAATGGTAAGCAGAGAACATTCCGTTGGACAATCCCTTTATGAATCAGTACGATAATCAGAAATAGCGATTCGAGAATCACTCCGCCGATAATTCCGATCCATCCAACAGTGCGCATGTCTTCCCCGCCGATAACTACCGCTAAAATCGAACCGAGATGCGACAGAAAATTAAACGCGATCATCAGCAAACCACCCAACCCCAATCGTCGGGTTCCCATCGACCACCGTAGTTTCATGTTCGCGAGTTTGTGTGGCGGTTCCGGTTCGGTCACAGGAAAAGTCCGGCGGTCGAGATGATATCGCAACGCGCGGTTCCCATATTTTTGTAGCACGCCCTGAGATAGCAACACATCTTCGCAAATCGAAAATCCTAATTTCGGAAACCCACCCACGGCGAAATAGGCGCTGCGCCGAATTGCAAAATTATTCGATAACCCCGAACCGCCAAGTCCCAACCGTGCAACCGCATACCCGATTCCTTGAATAAACGCCATATCGAGGTTTTGCACGAGGTTGTATATCGAATTTGGATTTTCGTTACTGTGGAGGAGTTCGGAGCCGCTGACTATTTGCGTTTTCTCATCGAACTTTGCTACCGTAAGTTTGATCCAGTCTTTCGGGACGATACAATCCGCGCCGGTCGTCAATACGATTTCATGGGATGACGCCTCCATCCCGGCATGCCAAGGTGCCGCTTTTCCGCGTAACACGCCTAAGTCTTCCGGTATTGATAGCACTTTTCTCCGAACTGGATCCTCAGCAGCAAAGGCATCAAAGACTGCTTTCGTTTGATCACTCGAACAGTGATCGACCAAAATGTACTCGATCAACTCTACGGGATAATTCTGAGCCGCCACTGCCGCCAAGGTCTGAGGTAACGCCACTGCCTCGTTTCGCGCACAGATTACTACGCTAACCGGCACAAACTTTATCTGTTCTTTCCGTCTTGGCAACAGCAATGCAAGAATCCCTGCCAACAAGGCAACGAAGTATCCCAGCGAAGCGATACCGATAAAATAAATCATCGCAAAGTCTCAGTGGCGGGAATCATCGTTTGCCAATTGTGGTCGCGTAACGCAGTTAACAACAGCGGTAGAATTTTCTCGAATATCTGAGGTGCCGGACCGCCATCGTGTAGTACAACGATCTGTCCGGGTGATAATTGCGGCATTAACTGCTCGATAACATGTTCTGTCGGTAATGTAGCGACAAAATCACCCAACATCCATGTTAGATAGATCGGCAGAAACCCCTCCCGCCGCAATGCTTGCCACCCCGCCAGCGGCGGATCCGCATAGGGCGGGCGAAACCGGGTGATTGCAATCCCTAAAACATCTTCCAATCGGTGTTTCGAATCAATCCAATTGCGCAAAATATCTTCACGTTTCCTAAATAACTGCGAACGGTGGTGCCAGCCGTGGAGTCCGATTTCATGCCCATTTGTCAACAATTCTCTTAGCAAAACTCGATTGCCGAGACTTCGGTCGGTTTGAACAAAAAACGTCCCCTTCACCTGAAATTTCTCAAGCGTAGCAAGTGCATACGGTGTGCCGGGATAAGCTGGACCATCGTCAAAAGTGATCCAAAGCTTACGTGAGGTTGTCTCAAAGCGGGATATCAAACCGGGCAGCAACCGATAATACCACCCGAATCGAAGGGGGTACTCGAAGTTCATGACGATGCAAACCCTCGACCGCTAGTCTTCTTCGGTTTCGGAAGCAATGCATAACTCAGTAAAAGCCACGGTTGCAACGGTACCCACACCAACCATGAGCGGCGGGTAAAAAATGGAAAGTACTTTTTCGTCTCTTGGTAATGAACGAAGTCGTTGAGATATTTCCCCAGAATTGTCAGTGCGCCTGCCAAACGAACATCGGCAAAAAATAAAGCAACCAACGCCGATCCCAAACCCAGCAGAGATAATGCAATGCCAGTTTGAATCAGTTTCACAATAATCGAATATGTCAGCGCATCTTGATACCATCTTCGGCGCGCTGCTGCCGTTTCACGATACGTCGGAGCTAATGTCGTCAACGTCGCTGCATCAACGTCAATGACTGCCCGCATCGGGGTTCCTACTGAAGCTTGCGCCTGAAGGATACGCCCATCTTCACCGGTGCCTTCCGTTCCTACGCGATCCCACAACCCATTGCGGAACGCCTGTACCGGAAGCAGCATATTCGCTGTCGAGGCGGTGATAGGAATCATC
>JAOTSC010000030.1 GCA_030247525.1 bacterium
TCGAGGAACCATGTCATCCCATTCTTCGCTTGACACTTGTAGAGGACGCGAGCGTCCCATTGCCCTTTGTTTTCGGTAAAGAAGAACGGAGAAGGGATCGCGCCGACGGACGCCGCTTCCGTTAGCAATGTCAATGTCAGTACCGACATGATGAGGAAGCAGAATCGTGTTCTCGATTTACGAAACATTGTTAACACTTGTGAATAAAAGAGAATTCATTTCAGCAACACCATTTTCCGGGTCGCCGAAAATTCACCGCTCGACACCCGATAATAATACAATCCCGCTGCGAGCGCTGTTCCATCAACCAAGAAGTTTTGTTCACCGGAGCGATACGCTTGACACGTCTTTTGGTAGACTTCTCGTCCGGTAATATCAAACAGTTGTAGTGTAACCTTTCCCGGTTTCGGCAGCGAGTACGAAATAGTCGACGATGCATTGAAGGGATTGGGATAGTTTTGATGGAGGCGCAGTTCCGCCGGGACAAACGTTACCGGTTCGTGGACATCATTGGTGGGATGGAAACTCACGAAAACGCCGTTTCCCAGTGTCGCCGCCCAAAGGTAACTATCATAATCGATTTTCAATTCGATAACATTCTGATTTAAAAGCCCTTCATGGGAAAGGTCGTCCCAAGTACTCCCTTCGGTTCTTGAGTAGTAAATGCCGTTGGAGGTCGCAGCAAAAATAGTTCCCTGGCTATTCGACACCACTGAATATGTGGGAACTGCAATCGGTAACGGTTGCCAACTAAGACCTTGATCCAGTGAGCGTAAAACACCGTGCGATACACCCGCATAAAGAACACCGAGCGAACTCATTGCGATTTCATAAAACTCGTATCCCATAAAACCAATGAACGTCCAATTCCTGCCGTCTTCTAGCATTCGATAAATGCCGTCGGTGGTGCCGATGTTCACGATCCAACTCTCCGGGATCATGGTGGGGGTAACATGAATACTGGAGATGATTCCGGTCGTTCGCGCATTGAATGGCACCCATGATTGTCCGTTGTCGGTGCTGCGGTAGACGCAGTGGTCAGTGCCGGCGTAGAGGTTTCCCATCGGAGCGGTTGCAATGGTATTTATCGCACTGTCGGCAATCATCGGCGCTGACCATTCGATGCCTTCATTCGTCGAGCGGATGACTCCCACACTGGTACCGGCGAACAATTCGCCATTGGTTCCGATTGCCATTGTTCGCAAAAAGTATTGTTGCGCCGATGTCGATCGACTGATCCAGCGGAAAGTTGCCGGGGCAAGTTGAAACACTTCCCGATTACTGCTGCAGTAGATATCATGGCCCCGAATCGCAATCGTTTGAACGGACGAACAGGTCAATCCGTTACTCGCTGGATTCCAATTCCCGGCTTGTAGTTTATATGCCCCAAACCCGGGCGTACCAGCGAATGCAACATCATTACCAAATGTAACAATACTTAAAATGGATCGGTCTGATAATCCACTCAGTTGCATTAAATTGTTCTGCCAGCGGTAAACCCCATAATAGGTCCCGATGTAGAGCGTACCATTGGGGGCGATTCCCATCGCAAGCACGTTTTCGGCAAAATCCCCGATGCGGCTCCAAGTCTGACCGAAATCCACCGACCGGAAAGCGCCATTGGATCCGGTGTATATCGTATCGCCCGAAAAGGCAAAATGTCCACCGCTTCCGTTCGTGATTCTGCCAACAAACGACCAGTTGTCGCCATGGTTGATGGAACGGTAAATACTATCGGCAGAGGCGCAATAAAGGTACCCGTTCGGGGCAACGCTTATACCGCTAGTCCAGTGTGATTGAAGTCCTGTATTGATTGCCGTCCAGAGATTCCCATTGTTGGTGGAACGATAGAACATTTCCACGTTCTGGTTGGCATCGACTTGCGCATATAGGTTGCGCGTTCCCGGATCGAAACAGAGCTTTCGAACGGTGGGATATAGAATCCCTTGTTGCGCTCGCGTCCAGGTGCTGTCAGCGTTGCGGCGGAAAATGCCATCACCTTGCAATCCGACAAAAAGTTGTCCGGAATCGTTAACGGCGATGGTGTGAACGGTACTTCCCATAAATTCGAACGGGTGCCAATGGTCGCCTTGATCCGATGACCGATAAGCACCGCCGCCCCATGTTCCGGCATAGAGTTGTCCATTCGCGGCGAGAAAACAACTCACGTCGCCCCCTTCGGGCCCGTTGGCGCTGTTCCAGTATGGTTGCGCCATTACAATGGTAACCAGTGAAAAACTGAGGAGTACTGCGATGATGCTGGGTTTCATGGTTTCCTCGATTCTGTTTTTGCGTTGCGTTTACTTGAGCAACTCCATCCGCTGAACGGTTGCTCTATTCTTTGTTTGTAACCGATAGAAGTAAGTGCCGCTGGGATAGCGTTGCGCATTCCATTGGGTGGTGTGCATTCCCGCCGGAAGATTGCCGTGTACTAAACGTTCGACGACTCTCCCCTGTACATCGAAAATGGAAAGCTCGACATCCGTGGAAGTAGGAAGTGAATACGAAATTGTGGTAGAGGAGTTGAACGGATTCGGATAATTTTTGAACAATTGGTAGTCAAATGTCTGCCATGCAGGTTTCTCAGCAACGGCAACAGTGGGTGTATTTGTCCAAAATACACCATTGGAACGGGTTCCAGCATAGAGAACATCTACCGAGTCCATTTGTAACTCGATTACTCGAACTGCTCCCATTGAACCTTGGAACGAAAACCAAGATTCACCCAAATCGGTTGACGCAATCAGTCCGGTATCGGTCGCGGCAAAAACACTACCACTTGAATTTGATATTAACGAGTGAATAGATCGGTTCACACTTGTTTGTTGCCAAGTTAGCCCGGAATCCATTGAAGTTTGGACTCCATGATTCGAAGCCGCAAATAGTTTACCATTAAATGTTTTGGTCATCACATTGATTTCGTGCGCGTAAATCCTGACGAGGTTCAATCCATTTTCTTGCATCCGATAAAGAGTATCTCGTGTACCAGCAAAAACATACCAATGAAGTGAATCAGGAGTGCATGGCATTGAAAAAAGCGATTTAATCTCACCATTCGTGCGATAAAATGGTAACCAGCTTAAGCCGTTGTTTATGCTTCGGTAAATAGAATCGCCGCGCGCAGCATATCGATTGTTTCTTGGGGCATTTGTGATTGATGGAATGAAGTGAGGATCAGTGGGTTGTGGGTAGTTAACCGTAGTCCAGCTATACCCCTGGTTTGTCGAATAAAAAAAATTTCCGGATGAAATTATTGCGAGAACACCGTTATGATAATCGATTAATGGTCGATTTGTCCAACCAGATACTGGGTATTCAAACCAACGAGGGACATGTTGTGCATTAGGGTTGTAGCGGTGAAAAGAAGTACAGACGGTGTCTTCATAGCCGGTTCTTACACAAAACACATAGTTAGGTGAAATAGTAATCGAATGGATTTCCGAAGCGAAAATACCGTTCGAGAAGTTACTGAAAGAACTCACACCAGAACGATAAACATAGCTATTATTAGTATTTATAAAAACTCTGTTATCTCCATTATGGATATGAAACGCGTTGCCAACCATCCCAATAGGCATTGAATATCGCAATACCCACGTGGTATCATTCCACTGGTAAACACCGATATACGGAACTTCATGCATAGTATCAGTAGACACATAAATCGAACCAGAATCAGAAATTTGTAAATCATTTACATAAGTCGCTTGAGGGATATTACGCCATCTTTCTCCGCGATAGTAAGAACGACTCACATATAAACCTGAGCCGGGATCAATGACAAATACTTGATCCTGATAGAAGCGGAACTTTACATTGTTGGTTACCGGTGGAATCGGAATATCTCCAGCACGGTTCCATGTTGTTCCGTTATTTTCAGATCGGTATGCCGCGCCATTTTGAACGCAGTAAAGCGACCCGTCCGGCGCTACACCCAAACCACGAGATGACGACAATAATCCATTGTCAATGTTAAGCCAAGTTTCACCATTATTCGTTGATCGGTAGTAGCGTACTGAATCGTTAGGGTATCGATCGCCTTTAGCATATAGATTTCCGTTTACTCGAGAATACAACAGGTGCGAAATCTTACCACCTACTATTCCGTTATTCATCAATGCCCAACCTTGACCACTTCTCCACTCATAAACACCGCTGTCATAGGAGGCGACAAACATGTGCCCAACGGTATCAGCAACAATTGAATTTATCGTATGCCCCGGTAACCCGTACAACTCCCAATCCGCACTTTGTAACCCGGTTCGGAAAATACCACCGTTTCGCGTACCAGCGTACAAGTGAGTACTGTCGCTATAAAAGCAGATTACGTCGCCAACCTCTGGACCACACAAGGATGTCCAGACTGGTTGCGCGATAGTGGTGGATGCAAGTAAAACTACTATCAATGTTAGTAGAATTTGAGCTCGCACAACGAACTCCTTTCCGATTCTTTACTTAATGAGCATAAGCGATCGGGTTTGCTCTTGACCATTCACCATCACTCGATAAAAATATCTGCCACTCGCTTTGTTGTTTGCCTGCCAATTCACCGAATGCAGACCAGCCGGTTGTTTACCGCTTAGTAGCTGCTCAACCAACCGCCCATTTACATCGAAGATGGAGAGATCGACATTGGATACTGTTGGTAATGAGTAAGAAATTGTGGTCGTTGCATTGAAGGGATTCGGATAATTTTGATGGAGGCGGAGTTCCGCGGGGACAAATGTAATCGGTTCACGGACATCGTTGGTGGGATGAAAACTCACAAAGACGCCATTCCCATTTGTCGCTGCCCAGAGGTAGTTATCCGCATCGATTTTCAGTTCGAAAACATTCTGATTCAAAAGCCCTTCGTGGGAAAGGTCGTCCCAACTGCTCCCTCCATTGGTAGAATACATCACGCCATTAGACGTAGCGGCATACAGTCTTCCTTGCGTATTGGACACAATCGAGTATGTCGGCAACGTTATGGGCAACGGCAGCCATGTCAATCCTTGATCGAGTGAACGCGAAACCCCTTGCGATGTTCCCGCAAAGAGCACACCGAGCGAACTCATCGAGATTTCATGGATGTAGTTTCCGGTTAATCCGGTTGCTGTCCAATTCCTGCCATCTTCGAGCATTCGGTAAAGCCCATTGGCGGTGCCGATATTCACGATCCAACTTTCCGGAATCAGGGTGGGGGTGACGTGAATACTGGTGATCGTTTCGGTAGGTCTCGTTGTAAACTGCGTCCATGTTAGTCCGTTGTCGGTGCTTCGATACAGGAAATTCGTTGTCCCTGCGTACACGTTGCTCATCGGGGCGCACGCCAATGACCGCACCATCTCGTCATCAAGTGCAATAGTCGACCATTCGCCACCATTATTGGTCGAACGGATAATTCCCGTATATGCACCCACCAATAATTCGCCATTGCTGCCAATTGTCATGCTACGAAACACCGAATGGGTAACAGCCGCCGACCGGCTCACCCATCGGAACGTTGCAGGAGCTAATTGAAATACTTGTCCGCTGCTACAGGCATAATAGTCCATGCCTCGAAAGGCAATAGTATGAACACTCGTGCAGGTTAAACCGTTATTCACCGGATTCCAGTTGCTTGCCTGCAACCTATAAACCCCGATATCGAAAACTCCAGCAAAAATGACATCATTGTCGATAGTGATGAGACTCGATACACCCCGGTTTGATAATCCGCTCAAAAATAGTTGGTTATTCAGCAAGCGATACACCCCATTGCTTGTAGCGATGTAAAGCGTTCCGTTGGGTGTTGTTGCGATAGTATAGAGATAATCGGTTATGTTACCCAATTCACTCCATGTTTGCCCGTTGTTCGTGGATTGGAACACCCCGGTTCCCCCAGCGTAGATTGTCGTTCCCGAAAAGGCAAAACAACTGATTTCGTCGTTTTGAAATGAGCCAACCGATGTCCAGTTATCGCCATGATTGGTCGAACGATAGACACCACCAAAGGCGCCGATATACAGATCTCCATTCGGCGCAATCGATAAACCACCTGCGATCTCGGTTGATAGCCCATTGTTGATTGGAGTCCAGCTATCTCCGTTATTAGCTGAGCGATAGCACACGACGTCATTCATCCCGGGAGCGGTTTGTGCATAGAGATTGCGTGTCCCCGGATCGAAACAGATTTGCTGTATCCACGGTTCCAGAATCCCTTGTTGTGCGCGCGTCCAGGTACTATCGGCGTTATAGCGAAAAAGACCGTCACCTCCCAATACGACAAAGATTTGTCCAGAATCGTTCACTGTCATTGTGTGGATGGTACTGCCCATAAACTCGAAGGGCCCCCAATGGTCACCTTGATCCGTTGACCGATATATGCCGCCACCACTCGTTCCGGCATAGAGTTGTCCATTCGCGGCGAGAAAGCAATTCACATCGCCCCCTTCGGGCCCGTTGGTACCGTTCCAGTATGGTTGTGCCAGTGCGGAAAGACATATTGCAAGCGGTAAAACAACGAGAAGACTAAAAGATCGTAGAAACATCATTGCCTCCTGTTCTCTGGTGTGTATCTCGCCAATAACTGAGTTTATTGTGGAAATTTCCATAAGACAAGTAAAAGAGAGTTCGATTTGAAAATTCTTGCTTCTTTTGCGAAATTAGGGAACGCTTGTTTTGGCGGTTGCGCTGACAAAAAAAACGGGCTTGGAAGCCCGTAACCACCATTGTCGGGCGTGTCGCAATACAGGCGGGGACGCCTGTAACCACCATTGTTGTTGCTGCTTGAGAGGAAGTCGGACAAGAATGTCCGACGTACGGAAGAAAAGGAGAGAGAAAGAAAATGTCAAAAGTTACCCGCGAGGAAGTCCTCGCCATCTGGCCGGAAATCGATTGGATCAAAGATGCGACGTTGCGCGCCAAGACGCTTGACGCTTGGGTCTATGCCATCGAAAACAGCGTACTCACTCCGAGCGATTTAGAGACGATTCCGTTCTCCCTCCTGATCAAAACCCATGTTTCGTTCATGAACCATAAACGAACCTGCGTCCAGCTCGCGGTCGATATGGCGAACACGATGCAAAAGAATTTCGGAGACGCTATCAAAATCGATATGGATGTACTCATCTCCGGTGCGATTCTCATCGATGTCGGCAAACTGATTGAGTATGACATGAAGGATGGGAAACTCGTCACCAGTGAAGCAGGGAAACTGGTTCGGCACCCGTTCAGCGGCGTCGCGATTGCCGACCGCTTTGGACTGCCGCCAACCGTTTTGCATATCATCGGCACCCACTCGAAAGAGGGGGACTTCGGAATGCGTACGACGGAATCGATTATCGTCCATCACGCCGATTTCGTCTCGTTTGAACCGTTCAAATAGGTTCGTGGCCGCGACATTATTGTCGCGGATGGTGTAGGGTGAAGGGTGTAATGTGTAGGGGTTTGATTCATCAAGCCCGCCCCTTACATGGTGGTTACGGGCTTCCAAGCCCGTTCAATGTACCGTACGTTGGACATTCTTGTCCAACGGGCGTGATGTAAGAAGGACAATTCCCGGATAGACCGGAGTGTCTGTCCTACTGCTATCGGGTTCGATGAACCCAACGCATCTTCAGCGTTGGCTCACAAACGCCGTTAATTTCTTTTGTTCGAGTTTGTAATCGAACCCCTACAAAAAATGGAAAAAGAATATGTCGCAAAATCTCATCGAAAAAATCGCGCAGAAGTTCGCCGTCGGTCTCGAACCGGGACATATTGTCCATAGCGGTGATTATCTCTCGATCCAACCGGCACACGTCATGACCCATGACAATACCGGCGCCGTACTCAAGAAATTCAAGGAAATCGGCGCAGCGAACATGGCAAACCCGCGGCAACCGGTATTCGCCCTCGATCACAACATCCAAGACACCTCCGACGACAACAAAAAGAAGTATGCGAAAATTGAAGCGTTCGCACAGTCGATGGGAGTCGATTTCTATCCGGCAGGACGCGGCATCGGCCATCAAATCATGTGCGAGGAGGGCTACGCTTGGCCCGGCACGATGATGGTCGCATCCGACAGCCATTCCAATATGTACGGCGGGTTGGGCGTCTTGGGTACGCCGATTGTACGTACTGACGCCGCGGCAATTTGGGCAACTGGTCGGACATGGTGGCAAGTCCCTCCGGTAGCGAAAGTGAATTTGACCGGAACCTTGCAACCGGGCGTAACTGGTAAGGATGTAATTATCACGCTCTGCGGTTTCTTCAATAAAGACGATGTGCTGAACCACGCCATCGAATTTTCCGGCGACGGATTGGCGGCGTTGTCTATCGATCAGCGACTCGCCATCGCGAATATGACGACCGAGTGGGGCGCACTAGCAGGCGTTTTTCCAATCGATGCTGTCACCTACGCTTGGCTGGAAAACCGGATCGCATTTATTGCGAAGCGTGGACTCGAAAAGGTTCCGAGTGATGCCGATGGCAACGGTGTACATCCGCGGATGAATCGCAACGCATTAGATAAGTTGCGCGCTAATCCCATCGCTGCCGATGCCGACGCCTTTTATGCGAAAACGATAACGCTCGACCTATCGTCGGTACGACCGCACATCTCAGGACCGAATCATGTCAAAGTGATGATGAGCGTGAGCGACGCCGAACGAAAAGGGATTCTGATCCACAAAGCGTATCTCGTCTCTTGCGTCAATAGCCGGGTCGAGGATATTGCCGAAGCGGCGGCGGTGATGCGCGGCAAGAAAATTGCCGACGGCGTTAAGTTTTACATCGCAGCTGCCTCGAGCGAAGTGCGGCGTGAAAGTGAGAAACGCGGCGATTGGCAGACGTTGCTCGAAGCTGGAGCGATTGCGCTACCGCCGGGTTGCGGGCCGTGCATCGGTTTAGGTACCGGGCTATTGGAAGCGGGCGAAGTCGGGATAAGCGCGACGAACCGGAACTTCAAAGGACGAATGGGTGATCCGACTGCCCAAGCGTATCTCGCTTCGCCGGCGGTGGTTGCTGCGTCCGCCTTGGCGGGAAAAATCTGTTCGCCGGTTCGGAATGACGATGCAAAACCGGTCGGAACAATTCATGAAAATCGGTTAACCGGAGTCGAACCACCAGCGGTTTCGATTCTCGATGGTTTCCCGGCAACGGTTACCGGCGAGTTGCTATTCTGTCATCAGGATAATATGAATACCGATGGCATTTATCCCGGAAAATACACCTACGTCGACGACATCACCCCCGAGCAACAAGCGCAGGTCGTGATGGAAAATTACGATCCGGAATTCGGAAAGATTGCCGTTACTGGTGATTTTCTGGTCGGCGGTTATAACTTCGGCACCGGTTCCTCGCGCGAACAAGCGGCAACTGCACTCAAGTATCGCGGCATCAAGCTCGTGCTCGCCGGTTCGCTGAATGAAACGTACAAACGCAATGCGATTAACAACGGTTTCCTTGTCATCGAAGCACCGGAATTGGTGAACGATTTGAAGGCGGCATTCGGCGCGGAAAAATTGACTGTACGCACCGGCTGGATCGCGACCATCGATTTTGCGAAATCGACCTTGACGACGAACGGCAAAGTGTACGTCATTGCACCGACCGGCGCGGCAGCCCAGGAATTGGTGTTGACCGGTGGTCTTGAGGCGTGGGTAAAGGCGCGGCTTGCGTGATTTTGTCTTCTGGTTGATTTTTCGTTTTTTTTGAGCAGTACTTCATGACGTTCGACCAAGCTGAATTTGATATCCGATGCGAGTGGGGTCTCCCGGGTGTATTAAATCTCGCACCGATTAGCGATGCGATTATCATTGTGGATGTTCTTTCGTTTTCCACTTGTGTTTCGGTTGCTCTAACCCGCGGGGCGAAGATTTATCCCTTTCGTACCCGCGGGGCCGCGGCAGTCGAGTATGCAAAATCATTGCAGGCGGAGATATCACAGTCGCGCGGAAAAGGGGGATACTCCCTTTCGCCGTGTTCGATGATGACGATTCCAACTGGAACGAAAGTTGTACTCCCTTCTCCGAATGGCGCCTCGCTCACCCTATCAACCGGCGATGCACCGACTTTCACCGGATGCTTGCGCAATGCGAAGGCAGTGGCACAGGCGGCGCTACAGTTTGGCAACCGGATAACGTTGATTCCCGCCGGAGAGCGTTGGCACGGCGATGGTTCGATCCGTCATGCGTTGGAGGATTACATCGGCGCGGGAGCGATTCTGCAGCATCTGCCGGGGGTATTCTCACCGGAAGCAGAAGCGGCGCGGGCGGTGTATAATAACTGTTGTAACGATCTGCTCGAAACCCTCGCTCGTTGTAGTTCTGGTAAAGAATTAATCGACGGGGGATTTGAAAAGGATATCGAAGCATCGGCGGTGGAAGATTGCGATAACTTTGCGCCATTGTTACAAAACGGCTGTTTCGTTCCTGCCGCTATTGCCGATTGATAGGTGTTGGGCATTGAGTGGCATATTACATGCATCCTCTTCGCTCATGATCGAGGATGCCGGTATCTACTATTCCTTCCGCTTCATTAGCGAGTGAATGAGGTCGTATTACTGTTTTATCTCTTCACACCAACCGGAAAGGAAGCAAAGTTGGCAAATCCCGATCCGGAAAAAATCTCGCGGGTGTTTCAAGCAATGTTGCCAATGAAGAAACTTGACATTACGCTACTCGAAAAAGCAATGACTGGCGAGTAGTCTATTCACCCATCCCTCATCTCATGGAGTCGTCAACTAAATCGATAAGCGGTTTTACAGATAATTGCCCACACAAACAGTTCCACCACCGTTCCGGTCAAAGAGCGGTGGTAGATTCGGTTAGGTTCGGGGAATGTAACTGCGAGTCAATTTGTGGGTGGCATAACCGACACCAATAACGATGAACCCGCAAATGATTAAGGTTGTAGGCCATCCAATCGCCCCCGAAAAATATTGACCGGTTATCTTCATCAAGTAAACGACCAAATAAAACGCGGCAATCCGCATCACGAGCCGACTCTGCAAATACACGCTAAACCACCCCACCCCCACCATGACCAGCGGAAAGATCAAGTCCCAACCCACCTCTTTGCGATCGAATCCGGAAGCAAGCAACATTCCATTTAACAAACACAACGTCCCTAATCCATCGAGACCGTTGCTTATCTTTCGGTGATTCGGGTTCTTTGCCATCACATACCCGGCAACGAATACCGCGATCCCCAACAGCAGTAGGCGATAAGAGAGTTGGTCGAATTCAAATATAGTGTACTTGCTCTCATCAAAAAAAAGTGACACGATTTGGCCAAACAACCCGAAGCCAAACAAACAGCTATAGATGGTCGCAACCGATAAATCGAAATGTTTTTTTCCGACGAGGTAAGAACCAGTATATCCAGCCGCCAAAATGAACGTCGCAAGAGTGTACGTATTCTCCCCGGCTCTGAGATGAAATTCGTAAAACGTTACCGAAATCCCCATCGGAAACAATAACGCCGCCAAGATTTGAAAGGCTTGTTCCACCCGGCTTGATTCCGTTTCATTCGCCAATGCGACCGCGGCAAGCGATGCGCCTGCCGCACTGCCAAGTGTAAGAGCGATGCGAGCGAAACTTTCCAGTTGATGCCACTGTTGCCGAACAAAGATTAAAATGCCGCTGAAGATGACTACGCCGCCTACCCAGTACAATACATCGGCGAAATTGAATTTTCTTGATTTCTTTTCCGCGCTTCTTGCTGGCGATTCATAGTTTGTTGCTGGTTTCGATGGTTGCTGGTGCGAAACAAGGTGAATAGTCCTAACCAAGATTTCCATTGTTAACTGCTTATTGCTGGCTTGGTTGGTGATTTCATTTAATACAACCGTCTTCTCTAACTCTTGTTGTATTCCCTCCGGATTGTATGCCAAAGTTTCCGCCACCTCTTCATTCATGCCCCGAAGAAACGCTTCCGTAACCTCTTCCAAAGTGAGTGTTCCCATTTCGGCAAGTTCCCGCACCTGTTCGAGCAGTTGTTCCGTTGTCATGGTCTACTCCACCACCCAGCCGACAAATCGGTAACTCAACTCGTTACTACGCAGCGGCGGCAGTGGCGCCGTAAAAGTCGCCCAGCTTGATGTGTAGCGCAATTGATCATTGACCACATCAAGCTTGCGCTTGAGTACCGCCGGTTTCACCTCAGCCTTTTGCCGACGCGCTGGTTTCTTTGCTTGCAGGGTCAGGGATGTAACAACCTCGGTCGGCACTGGTTCTAACAACTCGGTGGCAGGATCGAACAAATACCAATCAATTCCGAATCCATACTTTTGTAATTTTTCTTCGTCGATGTGAAGCTTGTTTTGTTCGATGCGATAGGGCAGTGATACGTTTAACGCGCGTCTCTTTTCGCGCTGATACTTACCGCGCCAAAGTAACGTGGTGTCCGGTTCATCGGCAGTTTTCTCGAGAGGCATGTAACGAAGCGTGGCACTAAGGAGAATTTTCCTGGTTGGTTTACTGAGTTGGCTAACGGTTTGTGCGAGTATGATAGTTACTATCGCCATCATAATCGGTATTGCCGACCAAACCCATTTTGTATTGGATGGTAACATGGTTCACTCCTTCAGTGAAACATAGTACTACCGATGAAGGAGTGATTTCAACATAACGAGGTGGATTTTAAAATCTCATAAAAATTCGGTAGGCTTATTCGGCGCTCTGAGACGGTTGTTTTACGTCGGCGACCCATAACGACACCTGATGCAGTTTTTGGCATACAACATAATCTAACCCAGTTGGTAGAGTCGCATTTTCTTGCAATTCATTCGAACCACGAAACAATAAGTAACGAGTACCAACTGTTCGAAGCCGACTTGTCCACCGCCATAACGTTGGCAATGGCGCCACTGCACGAGCGGTTATCACGGTATATGGCTCTGAGGGGAGCGATTGTACGGTGTTTGGCCAAACCACGACATTAGCGAGTCCCACTTCCGTGCGCAATTCTTCCAACATCCTTGCTTTTTTATTCACAGCCTCGGCGAGGGTAAACGAGAGATCGGGGCGGGCAATTGCCAATAGTAAACCGGGCATTCCATTACCACTCCCCACATCTAACACCCTCCCCGAGTTAGGTAGGTACGGAACCGCCGCCATACTGTCAATTGCCAAAGTTATCCACAAGTTCTCCACATTGGTTCGGGATAGTAAATTGTGGTGCCGATTAACATAACGAGTGAATTCTGAGAGTTGTTGAATTTGCGTAAGTTGTTTATTATTCAGCGAATACAACTCTCGGAGCGGTGTTAGTAAATCGTGAGTATTCTTAGACATCGGAAGTTATTCCCAACTTATCCACAATTCATCCACCGGTTACGATTTCTGCTTGTCCACACGATTATCCAGTGCCATACTTCGGAGATTCGTTAACAATACCAGTAAATCGGCGGGTGTGACCCCAGCTAAACGCGATGCTTCCCCAATCGTTGCCGGGCGATGCCGGGATAAACTATCACGAGCTTCTGCCGACACTGCAGTTAGGGAATGATAATCTAAATCAATCGGTAGGTTACGCAATTCTTCCGAACGGAGCCGCTCCGCCTGACGCGCTTCCCGGACAAAATACCCTTCGTAACGAACCCGCGTCTCCACTGCTTTCACCCAATCGGGATGTTCTGTGAAACTCATATCCATCGGGTGATCGAGTAACAAGCCGTCAAGGGTGATACCTTCCCGACTTAGTGCCGCTTTCCATGTGATCTTTTTCGTTGAATCCGGTAATGAATAAAACCGCTTCGACATTTCCGCGACACCATCCGCAATCGCTTGCATCCGGTAACGGTAAGCATCACGTAATTCCGGCGTCACCAATCCCAACCGTTCGCCATGAGCCAACAACCGCTCTGGTGCCGAATCAACCCGCAAAAGCAGACGGTACTCGGCACGGGAAGTAAACATCCGGTACGGTTCTTCAGGAACCCGCAATCGTAAATCGTCGCAAAGCACACCGATATAAGCTTCGTCGCGCCGTAAAACAAACGGTGGTTCTTTTTTGATGGCAAGCGCGGCATTCACCCCCGCCCAAAACCCCTGCGCCGCAGCTTCTTCATAACCTGAAGTACCGTTAATCTGCCCGGCAAAATATAACCCTTTGACTTTTCGCGATTCAAATGTCGGTAACAGACCCTCAGCAGGAACGGCATCATACTCGACAGCATATCCCGGACGGGCGATTTCAGCATCGGCAAAACCGGGCATTGTCCGCAGTGCAGAAAGTTGCACCTCTTCCGGTAACGAAGTCGAGAACCCGTTGAGATACATCCATGGGTGATCCAAACCCTCCGGCTCGACGAATAACTGATGGCTGGTGCGGTCGGCAAACCGGTTGATTTTATCTTCGATGCTGGGACAATATCGCGGGCCAATTCCTTTGATGCGACCGGTAAACATTGGCGAACGGTCAAACCCTTTTTCCAATTCCTTGTGGGTTGTCTCGCTGGTTCGCGCAATCCAGCAATTTGTTTGTGGCAATGCCGGGGTCTTCGTTAGGGCATGGAAGAAAACCGGTCGTTCGTCGCCATCCTGTTTTTCCAACTGTGAATAGTCGATAGTCTCTTTTTTAATGCGGGGCGGCGTTCCCGTTTTTAGTCTGATTAAACGAAATCCGGTATTTTTCAAATCATCAGCGAGCGAATACACCCCCTGCTCACCGATTCTACCGGCATTCTGTTTCCACTCCCCACAATGAATAATCCCACCCAAAAACGTCCCGGTTCCCAACAAGGCTGCCTGACAAGAGACTTCCCCTCGGGACAGCAGCCGTAATCCAATCAATCGAAAACTCGATTCAGGGTCAGTCGTCTTCACTGGTTCCACCAGTAAACCTAAGACTTCATCTTCCCAAATTTCGAGGTTTGGGGTCGCTTGAAGAATGGTTTGGGCGGCAAGCGAGTATTTATCTTTATCGGATTGGCAACGTGGCCCCCATACTGCGGGTCCCTTTGAGCGGTTCAACAGGCGAAACTGGATTCCGGTGGCATCGGAAAGCTGTGGCATTAACCCGCCTAACGGATCAAGTTCGACAACCAAATGCCCTTTCGCTAACCCACCGATTGCCGGATTACACGACATTCGCCCAATCGCATCGATTCGCTGCGTAATCAATGCGGTCGGAACCCCCATCCGGGCAGCAGCGCTTGCCGCTTCGACCCCGGCGTGTCCGCCGCCAATGACCAAAAACTCGACCAACGTATTCCTTCTAACTCTCTTCGGTTTTAGGTTTCACGTGAAACGCAGAACTCAAGATGGACCAGTTAGGTTTCACGTGAAACAACCAAACTGGGATTATACTTACTTACCAATACAGAACGAGGAAAACACCTTTGCCAACACATCATCCGGCGTACGCTCCCCGACGATGGTTCCTAATTCGATCATCGCCTGTCGTAACTCTTCTGCAATGATTTCCGGGGTCTCCTGGTGTAATAGTTGCCGTTCGACTTTTCGCAGTTTTAAGGCGGTCTGATGGAACGCTTCCTGATGACGTTGATTCATTGGTAATACGTTTGTCGATGTTTGTTCGCTGACCCGTTGCGCTACCCACTGTTCCAGCGCTGATCTGAGCCGCATTACCCCATCCCCCGTTTTGGCGGATAAGAAATACTCCTTGCTGGAGTGATCAGGTTTTTCATGCGTTTTGTCGAAATGTGTTAGAAAATGACGGATCTGCCGTTTCGTTGCCGGTCGTTGTTCTGCTTCCACTAAGTCAAATTTATTGACGATCCACCATTGGTTTGCTACGCTATTCGCAGGGAGGGTTTCACGAATAAAACCACCTTCCTGCCACTGATCTATCGGAATGAGCCATAATGTCAAGTCTGCCGATTGGTGAATCGCCCGGCTCCGGCGTACCCCTTCCCGTTCGATGGCATTGCGCGACTTCCGGATGCCGGCGGTATCGAATATCTTTACCCGCTTTCCTGCTAACAGGAGCTCCCCTTCGACGATATCACGGGTGGTACCCGGTACCGGGGAAACAATTGCTTTGTCTCTTGCCACTAACTTATTGAGTAAAGAAGATTTACCGGAATTTGCTGAGCCAGCTAATGCAATTTGAATGCCTTCTGCCATCGGTCGTACTTGGCGATTGATTTCAACTAACTCTTCGATTTCCAAACGGATACGTTCAATTTGTGTTTGTAACTGGATGCTATCGTACAACGGCACTTCTTCTTCGCTAAAATCGAGTGATAACTCCAATAAACCGGCGATCTTCTCGATGCGCTGTTGTAGCGCTTTCGCGCGAACACCCAACTCCCCATCCAATAGGCGGATCGAACTCCGTTTTTCCGAGGAATCGGTCGCCGCGATGAGAGCGGAAACTCCTTCCGCTTGGTCGAGCGATATTTTACCATTCCAATAGGCTCGTAGGGAGAATTCCCCCGGCCCGGCAAGCCTTGCGCCGTGAAACTGCAACTCGCCCAACAACTCCTCAACAATTGCGGGTGATCCGTGTACGGAAAATTCGATAGAATCCTGTCCAGTGAAGCTATGTGGCGCGCGAAAACAGAGCACGACCGCGCGATCCAATTCTTCCCCATTCCGGTTCAGCAATGTCCGGTAACAGACCCGGCTGGTTTGGCGAAAAGTGGGAATTTTTTTTTCGCATATCCGGTTTGCAATGGCGAAGGCAGCGGAGCCGCTCACCCGCACCACGGCAAGCGCGGCGTGACCCGGCGCTGTTGCCAGCGCGCAAATCGTGTCCTGTAAATCGGGCAATTTCATCGTTCCAGAGAATACAGTTTTTCGCATCGAAAAGCGAGTTTTCTTTTGTCCTCGAAGAGGAGCGTGTAGAAAGGGTGTAAGGTGTAAGGTGTAAGGTGTAGGGTGTAAGGTGTAGGGTGTAAGGTGTAGGGTGAAAGGTGAAAGGTGAAGGGTGTAGGGTGTAGGGTGTAGGGGGCAGACCCTATGGGTCGCCCAATACAGAGAGGTGGTTACCGACAGTAGAGGGTGGTTGCGGGCTTTCAAGCCCGTTTCGTAGGGGTCGATTTTAAATCGACCTGATAGCAGTAGGGACAGACGCCACTGTCTGTCCTGGCACTGTAGCTCAGACAACCCCTCAGGGCTCACGTTTCGTAATCTTGTCTGAGTGGTATTATCCGTGTCATTGCGAGCGCAGCGAAGCAACCCCGCAGGGCTCACCGAAGGTATTCCCAGAACTCGAAACGCCCGTTGGACAAGAATGTCCAACGTACTGTAAGTGCAACGGGCTTGGAAGCCCGTAGCCACCACATTTGAGGTCGCAGCACCGGGTAGGGGAGGACTCCCATGTCCTCCCGCTTTTATAACGTGTCGTTGCGTTTCGACCCCTACTAAATGATCACTCCGTTTTTACCAAATGAGATTGCCACGTCATCCGCCGTCCGGCGGATTCCTCGCAAACACAAAAGGGCAAACCCGATGGCTTGCCCTTGTTATTTCCAGAGAAATCAAATGGTTGTATAAAATTATACTACTTGGTCAACACCATCTGTTTGGTAGTGATGAATCCGTTGGTGCGTAATGTGTAGTAATAGGTTCCCGAGGGCAATCCCGCCGCATTAAACGATACATGGTAGTTATTCGCTGCTTGGTAACCATTCACCAATGTAGTGACTTCCTTGCCCAATTCGTTGAATACCGTCAACCGGACATTACCAGCTTTGTGCAAACCGTAAGTGATTTCGGTCGAGGGATTGAATGGATTGGGGTAGTTTTGGTGTAATGTTACGCTCGTTGGAATTTCAGCGACGCTTGCTTCTGGTGTATCGGAAGCAATTACTAACTCACCGGTAATGATATCGACAATCACCCAAAGGGATGGTGAAGATGCTTGATAACTATCATAATACATAATCATCCAAACCAACGTCGGCATTGGTGGCGTTAGTGTAAAGTTTCCCCCCATCATTCGAACAAAGCAACCGGGGTGTGTCGAACGATAAGTCGATCCACCGTTACTTTCGGCGACCGTCATCGCATTAGGACTATTGAAGAATGTCGGTGGAATCGTCTGAGTAAAGGTCGAACCTGGTGATTGCTCCACTCTGACGTATGGTCCCATTTGAGGGATAACCATCGCACTTATCCATTGACTTGTTGTAGGGTGGTAATAGTGGAACAACCAGTGTGAAGTCCCATTCGCTCCGATCGATGAGTCGGTACTGACGATTACCCGCAATTCGCTTCCCGGATACGCCGCTTGGACAGCACCATTCACTTCCATGTAGCCATCACGGGCATTCAGTTGGGCAAAACAGATCGTCGCAAACATTACCACAAAAATGGTTACATACGCAAAATGTTTCATAGTTCCTCCAGAAAATTAACGACTTATAAATATACACACACATTTCGTGTTTTAAAATTCCTCTCACATCCTAATGAAAGTTCAATGCAAACTTCCGAGAGTTAGGGTAGTAAAACCCCTGCTCGTAAACTCAAGCAGGGTTCAACACAAAGTTTTCTTGGCTTCGTTATTGGTTTGATAGTACTATTAGCACAGTAGAACCCACATCTTCGTGACAACAGATCCACTCCTCCCACTCCCTTAACGGGTCGAAACGTTTCGACCAATACTCTACAGATCGCGCGATACCTGTCACTACCCGTTACAGACGAGGACGCCTGTCGCTACCCATAAACAAGGCACTACCCATTTCCGGCAGGCGTATGAGATTGTTACTACAAAAAAAAGGGCGTATGCTATACGCCCCTACTACTGAACGGGCGACCCATAGGGTCTGGCCCCCTACAACATTTGCGATTAGGGAATCTTCTTCCATTCACCAATCGTGACGCCATCGAAACTGTGGGGAAGAGATGGTAACAGATACGGTTGCGTTTCCGCATACGGTGTTCCCTTGGGCAATAAGGTATCTTTCGTTGCGAAGACGCGAAGGAACACATACTCCCCTTTGATCCCTTGGAACGGTTTCCAGAATTCGTCTTGTTCCGCTACTGTCAACACGAAAGAAATCTCTCCCGGCATCACTCGATCCGGATTGATTTGGGATTTGTGAATAATCGCTTCGCGAGCGCCATATCCGAGACCAGCGCGTGGCACCTGCCGCTCCCCATCTAACATCCGGATCACATACACGAGCGATCCATCCCCTAATGTTTTTCCGTTGGGACCTTTGATAATCTGGATTTTGTCGGGTTGCTTGAAGCTGAGAAATTCGACCGGCACCGGCTGCGCAATCGCCAATCCGACGAAAGCAAGCAGAAGAAAAATCGCAATGTTTCGAGTCATGTTTTACCGCACAAACAAAATGAAGTAGACGACATAAAACCACGTGAAAATCCCGTGGATGATTGCCCAGAGAATACTCTCATTCTGGGACCAAGAGATACAAATCGCCAGCGCAGTACCGAAGCCGACGCCCTTCTTGATGACTTCGGCGCGAAACCGCCCTTGCTCGCCGTTGTTATAGAAAACTTTATACATTTCCTTCTCGCCAACTGCTGCTTACAATACCGCTTAACTTAGCTCAACCGCACCGGCATCAGCAACATTAAAAGGTCTTCGCCATCGGCTTGTTCGGTCGGTTTGACTACACCGGCGCCACTGGAACCCGAGAGTTCAAATTTGACATGAGCACAATCGACTTGTGAGAGAACTTTCTCGAGGAATGAAGAATTATAACCGATGGTGAATGCTTCGCCGCTGTACTCGACTGTCAACGGTTCCATACCGCGTCCTACCCCTTCGGGGTCTTCGGCCTGCAGTACGATTTCGCTCTGTTTTAAATCGATCCGGATGTGCTTGGTGAGCGAACCAGAGAATACCGAAACACGCTTCACCGCACTCAAGAACGGTTTCACTTCGGCAGTCATAAAGTTGGGATTGTTCGTAGGAATCACCGAATCGAACATCGGGAATTTTCCATCGATCAACCGGGTCGAAAGTACGAACGCATCGACCTTAAAATGTAACTGATTCTGAGCAAGAAATACTTCGACTTCAATCATTTCCTTGCCGGAATCGACTAACTTGGAAAGCACTTCCAGCGCACGTTTTGGAACGATCCAATCGAAATCGGGCGCTTGGTAGGTCGTCGCGGTATCGACCCACTTTACAAGCCGATGACCGTCGGTGGAAACCACTCGCAACTTTCCACTTTTCAACTGGAAAAGTACACCGTTCAATACCGGCCGCAATTCATCGGTCGCTACTGCAAACAGCGTCTTGTCGATGATACGACGCAATTTCGATGAAGGAACTTTCAATACCGGATCGGGCGGCAGTACCGGAAGTTGGGGAAACAAAGCAGGCTCTTCGCCGGCAATTCGGAATTTACCTTGCCCGGCATGAATCACCATGTAGTGCCCGGATTCGTCTTCGATGCGCACTGGTTGATCAGATGGCAATACCCGCGCCAAATCCAGTAGACGACGAGCTGGAACAACCGCAGTTCCCTCTTCAGCGGCGTCGACGGGAACCCGCGCGGTGAGGATTAGCTCCAAGTCGGTTGCCGATACCGCCATCTCATTTTTTTGGACGGCAATGTGCACTGTACGCAGAATCGGCATCGTTGTTTTTGACGGAACAACCGACGCAGCCCGCTCTAAAGCGGTGAGATAACGATCCTGTGGAACGGAATAACGCATTCGAGACCTCCGAGATATATTTGCTCGTTACCGGAGAAAGTACATAAAAATAATACAAGGGTAAAGAATATAAAAAAGAAGAGGAGGAGTATTCCGGTGAATTGAGTGGATACTGTCGCTTCTTTTTGCAAAGACCCCATCAAACGTGACGCTCCGCGCCGTAAATAGTTATCCTCAGTGTGAATGAGAATGTGGATAACATAATTTAATCGATAAGGTTATCCCCATCTTCTCTCTGAGGGGTGTATAAATCGAGAGTAATCCACCGTCATTCACTCTTTTTTTGCGATTAAAGAAGAAGATTGGGATAACCACGGCAACGACCGAAGATAAAAGGCACTCATCCTCGTTTTCAATTTCTTTTTTAATCAAACTAAATTTCTTCTCGGAGGTGTTTGCCGAAGATACTCTCTTTCGTAAACTAAGGTATGAATCGAATCGGAAGAACCAAACGAACCCAACCAATTGAACGACTCTGGGAAGCGGTTTTTTGACGCTTTGGTTTGTTTGACGGGGTTTTTCTTGCTTCGCTGATCGATAGAAAAGAGGAAGTGTTTGGCGTTGCGCTGGCAAAACATGTCGAACCCATAGAGTTTACCCGGGGAAGGCTTACTGTTAAAGTCGATAGCGATGCCCGCCGCCAAGTCGTTTTCGATATGCGTAACGTTGTTTTAGAACGGTTGGATGAATTTTCACCCGGGGCAGTTAAGAGAATTTTCTTTGTTTGACCCTCTGGGAATGCCGCGAGTTGAAGTTTCGTCTGGAAACCCTTATACTATGCACGCAAGTTTCCAGTAGAGAACAAGATCTGTTACTTGAGATTTCCTTTCTATTTTTTCGGGGAGTAGCGTAACCCGGTAGCACAATTGCTTTCGGGAGTTCCTGTGAGGACGCTGGTTCCTATTACTTGACATTATCTTTTTCGGGGAGTAGCGCAGCCCGGTAGCGCAATTGCTTTGGGAGCAATGGGTCGCTGGTTCAAATCCAGTCTCCCTGACCATTTTTACCGGTTAGCATCTGGGAGAAACGCTGGGTTTAAATCCAGTCTCCCTGACCATTTTTACCGGTTAGCATCTGGGAGAAACGCTGGGTTTAAATCCGGTCTCTCCGGCCATTTTTTGAAGGGGCGTATATTTTGCTACGCCCCTCTTTTCTTAACAGAACTTCTGCCGACGTAAAGCGAGGATTGTATGAACGGTCCCGACCCAACCAGTAAACACCCGGTTCCGGCATTTCCCCAAATCTGTTTTCTGAAAAACATCGTAACCAACCCCAATATCATCGTGGGCGATTACACCTACTATGACGATCCCGTCGATCCGGATGGGTTCGAGCGGAACGTGCTCTATCACTATCCGTTCATGAACGATAAACTGATCATTGGCAAGTTTTGTGCGATTGCCCGCGACGCCAAGTTTATGATGAATGGCGCTAACCACAAGCTGACAGGATTCTCAACATATCCCTTTGGAATTTTCCCGAGCGGTTGGGAAGCGGCGATCCCAAAACTCGAAGAGTTACCGTATCGCGGCGATACCGTAATCGGAAATGATGTATGGATTGGCTACGATGCGCTGATCTTGCCGGGTGTGAAAATTGGACATGGCGCAATCATCGCAACGCGCTCGCTGGTGGCAACGCGAGTGCCACCCTATGCCGTTGTCGGCGGTAATCCCGCGCGAATACTTCGGATGCGGTTTTCGCCAGAAATCATTTCCGAATTGCTTAAAATTGCCTGGTGGAATTGGGAGATTGAGAAGGTGACCCGCAACCTTTCGCACATCGTTTCGGGAAATTTAGAAGCGCTTATGGCAGCGGAGTAATGGGGGACAACAGAGTGATTTGTTGCCACCAGTAAGAAGAAAACGAAAATTTTCCAAAACCGCAAAAAAACGTTGCTCACTCGATTTTGAATACATACATTGTTTTGAAACGTGGCGAGTAACCGACGAATCACGTTTAGTGATACAACTCGTCACAATACACGACTCACTTCTAATTTGCTACCGTGACGGAGTTGCTATGTGTTCATCAACGAAACTCTCTCTCTCCTCATCCTTTCATCGTGTGCGACATTTGACCTTTGGGTTGCTCCTCCTCCTGCTGTTGTTTTCTTGCGCTAAAACGCCTGACAATGCTCCCACTACCGGCATGATTGCGGGTAAAGTAACCGACAATACATCGTCTACAGTTGCACTATCTGGTGTGCAAATCGCCACAATTCCGGCAACGACGAGCGTCCTAACCAATTCTAACGGTGAATACACGATTTCCAACGTTGATCCGGGACAATATACTGTTACTGCAACAAAGAGCGGTTACTTAAGTAATAATGCAATAGTGCAAGTCATCGCGGGGCAGACTACGAACGCTGATATTGCATTAGCCGAGAATCCACCGGTATTGCAAGTGACACCCAGCCCGCTTGATTTTGGGATGCAGACCGATACGCTGGAATTGACGTTAGCCAGTCAAAACGGGGTTACGATCAATTGGAGTGCGGTTGATGATCGAAATTGGCTGGGCATTACACCGACCTCTGGCACCATCACTGGACAAACCGCTCACGTAACCGTTGTTGTGAATCGCGATAGCATGGCGGCTGGCAATTATACCGGATCGATCACGTTTACCTCGAATGGTGGAAATCCTGTTGTACAAGTATTGCTGGCGGTACCGAACCCGTTGATCCCACAATTGAGTGTGAATATCCAAACGATTGCGTTTGATACGTTGTCGACTGCGCAACTCTTTACGATTACCAACACCGGGACCGGGGTATTGAATTGGTCGATTACATCAAACCGGACTTGGATTTTAGTGGTACCGGTGTCGGGTTCTACCGGGTCCGGCGTAAGTCGTTCGATTTCCGTTTCTGTGGATCGCGCCGGCTTATCGAATGGCAACTATAGCGGAGCGCTTTCGATTATCTCCAATGGCGGCAATATTGATATACCCGTGTCGATGATTGTACTGCCGGCACGACCTGATGCCCCCACGTTTTTACACACACAACTCACTACGATTCGTAGCGCGCAAATCAGTTGGAATGATAACTCTTCGGTGGAAGAAGGGTTCCGGTTGGAACGAAGAACCCTCTCCTCTCCCACTTTCCAGCCCGCAGCGACCTTGCCTGCTAATACAACCACGTTTGCCGACACGGGACTGGCTCCCCACATGAAATACTATTATCGGGTGCAGGCATTCAATCAGACGATGTACTCCGATTATTCAAATATCGACAGCGTAACGACACCGAACAGCTCGCCATATCAACCATCAACCCCGATACCGGAAGACTTGGCGACAAACCAAGCGTGCAATTTAACGCTGCAATGGGATGGTGGCGATATCGATAACGATACCCTGCAGTATACGTTGTACTTCGGTACGGAAAACCCACCACCGACATTGAATGTGTTATCGACGAACACCCGCTCGCTTACCGGTCTGTTTGCCTCTCGACAATACTTTTGGAAAGTGGTTGCCCGTGATAACTATGGCGGTATCGCAACCAGCCCGGTTTGGCAATTCCAGACAGCAGCTCCGTCGGGCGTGTATTGGTCGCGTACTTATCATCTTGCGCAGTTTCAGGAGGGACGAAGTATCTTCCAAACTGCTGAACGTGGATATATCTGTACCGGTTACACCGGAACCCCTCCCTACGGGTATGATCTGTGGCTTACCAAGCTTTCGGAAACCGGCTCGACGGTCTGGCAACGCATTTTAGGTGGGCAGGGGTTGGATCGGGGGAGTCAAGCGATTCAGTGTTGGGGTGGCGGGTATGCCGTTGTGGGTTCAACCGCTTCTTACGGCCATGGCGGGTCTGATGTCTGGCTCGTCCGGTATGATGAAAATGGCGACACCCTTTGGACAAAAACCTATGGCGGAACGGGGGAAGATAACGGATGGTCAATAATTCAGTCTCGCTCTTCCGGGTTTGTAATGGTCGGACGTACATATTCCTACGGCAATGACGCGCAGATTTATGTTATCAAGACCGATTTATCCGGCAATCAGCAGTGGGCGCGGACATTTGGCGGTGCGAATTACGATGTCGGATTTTCGATTTTTGAAACGAGTGATGGCGGTTTTGCGATTGGTGGTACAAAATACGATGCAATGGGCGCGGGCGCTTTCTTGTTGATGAAATTGAATAGTTCAGGCAATTGGCAGTGGGAACGGGTTTACGGTACTCCGAATGTAGGATATTGTTATTCCTTGAAGCAGACCACTGACAATGATTTTATTATGACGGGGGAAGGGTATAATTCGGCAGGTCTGAAGAAACTTTGGATTATTCGCACCGATGCCCAAGGGAATCAGCGCTGGTTACGCCAATACGGCGGTAACTCGCCGGATTACGGGAATGGTATCGTACAAACAGTCGATGGTGGAATCGTAACTACTGGAACAACCGAGTCATCCGGCAATGGCGGTCAAGATTTATGGATTTTCAAAACCGATGCTAATGGCGATTCGCTCTGGTCGCGGTCTTACGGAACAATCACTAACGATCGCGGTATCGGCATTACGAAAACGCTTGATAATGGTATTGCGATTATTGGCACCAGCGGTACTAACGACATCTGGGTATTAAAAACCGATGTAAACGGCAATTACGTTCCCTGACTTTTTCAACGAATGGTAGGGTATCCCCGTGCATAGAACAGCTTACTTGATCCTACTCCTTACGCTCCTGTTTAGCGAGGCGGTATTGGCAGCGCCACGATGGACGAAACAAACGCCTATCGGGCGAAATCATGTTTACGCAGTTGGACTTGGCGAATCGACCGTATCGCTGAGTGAAACGCGGAAAGCGGCGATTTCCAATGCAATGTCGACCTTCAACGTTACACAGGGGGTAACACTCAACAGTAAACTAACCTTGCAGAAAATCGAAGATTCAAACAGCTACCGGGAATCGGTCGTTCATGAACTCGAAGTGCAAGGGACATCCTCCACCTTAACCGGTTTGAAGTTGGTGAATACCTACGTCGACCGCAATTCGTCGCCGTACCGGGTGTACGCTTTAATGTCGCTTCCGACCGAGAACCCATTTTCTTATTGGTCCCCGGTCTGGCGTAGCGCGATCCTGCCCGGTTGGGGACAATTTTATCAAGGTAGAATAAACCGTGGTGTATTGTATTTAACTGCTGAGGCGATCTCAGTGGGGGGCGCTTTTTTTACTGCGTCGGCCTATACCGACCGGAAAAACAAGGCGAACCAAGCGACGAATGTTGCTGACCGCCGCGACTTTGATAAGCAGGCGGATGAATACTATCAGGCGAATGTCGTCCTGGTGTGTGTTGCGGTTGCTGCCTATGGGCTCAATTTGGCAGATGTACTTCTTCTCTCGAACAATAAAGCCGATATCTACTATTCGCTGAAGTTCGATACTAACTCACACGGAATGGAGAATCCGGCAGTTCTGTTGGCATTGTCGATTCCGCTGAAACACTGATTCGGTAACCCGGACTAAACTAAACTACTGGAGGCATTGATGAAACGGTATTACTTCGTAATCGCATTGGTTGTTTCGTTCTCGTTGCTATTAGGCTGCGGCTCGAAGCCGATGCAGACGACCAGCGCAAAAAATCAACCGGATTGGTATAAGAAGGTACCCACCGGAAACGATTATCTGTATGCGGCATTCAGCGCGGTGTCGCAGGATATGCAGTTAGCGGTCGATAAAGCGGCGGCTGGGGCGCGTGAGGAAATTGGCAGACAGGTGGAAGCGAAAATTCTCTCGATGCAGAAACGATTCGATGAAGAAGTTGGTTTGGGGAAGGATGCGAAACTTCTCCAAATGTATACCGACGCGACAAAAATTGTCGTGAATACGACGCTGAACGGCACCCACGTTAAAGACAAATCGCTCTTAAAAGACGACGAATACTGGCGGGCGTACGTATTAGTCGAGTATCCGATTGGCGAAATGAATGCGAACTTTGTCCGATCAGTGAAACAGAATACCGAACTCTACACCCGGATGCGGGCGGCAGAAGCTTTTCAGGAATTAGAAAAATCGGTTGAAACCCCAACCGGGAAGTAAATCGTTCAGGATGTGGTGTTGTATGCAATGAGCGACCGGGCGGATATTCAAACGGATATCCGCCCGTTTTCGGCTTCGCGGGGAATGGCGTGCCGGATCGTAAGAAACCTTACGAAAATAGAATTGTTTCGTGGCGTTCCTTGTGGTTGCAAATGGGAATGATAACCGTATAGAAACAGCGCCAATATGGGAGAGGTTTTCGATGAGAAAGCCGATACAAATACTGCTGCTTGGTTTTCTCTTCCCACTGGTTAGCGGGGGTGTACATCTCACACACGCGAAAGCGCTCTCACCCACCTCACAAACTGTTCCCAAACCATTTTTCTTTACTGAGAACAAAGGGCAGTGGGATGCTCGCGTGCTATATAAGTGTCAAGCGAAGAATGGGATGACCTGGTTCCTCGAACGTGATGGGATTACGCTGTTGCTAATGCAACAGGGGGATCGGGAATTGGATTTCGGGGTTCAGGGTAGGGGCGGATCATCGTATCCGCCCGCTGACCCCGTACGTCGGACATTCCTGTCCGACGACTATTCGAGTAGGGGCAGACCCTCTGGGTCGCCCAATGAAAACGACTTACCGGAAATGTTGCGCCGCCATCCCGCGCGTGAAAATGTTCCGATGAAAAGTCATGCCCTGAAGTTCAAGTTCTTAAAGGGTGAAGGGTCAAAGGTCAAGGGTGAAGGGTCAAATGTGAATGGTGCAAGGGAAGCTAAAGAAGATTCTGAGAACCTTTTCCAATCTTTTTCTACTCAACACCCTACACCTTATACCCTAAACCCTTCACCCGATTTCTTACACCCTACACCTTACACCCTACACCTTTCACCATTTTTTTCGATCCCCTTCACCTTACAC
>JAOTSC010000031.1 GCA_030247525.1 bacterium
CTCCATGATCGCAAAATACAACCAACTAACGACGAGCGAGAAAAACGACAAGGCCAGAACAATCACAAAAATGGAAGCGACCGCACCAGCTAACATTGCATCATCGCCGCCGATTAGACCGAGAAGAGGAAAGATTGTTCCCATCCCAAAAATCGCGCTAATGACGCTATAGACAATCGAAAGTAAGATCGCGTCGATAACCGCGGCTAACAACCTCTTCCAGAATCCTGCAAACATCGTTCCTCCCCTCGGTTAGGTTACCGGTGGTTTTGACCAGTTAGTTGCCTGAGTCGGTTAATCCGTTCCTCTAATGGAGGATGTGTGCTCATTAAAGAGTCAGCCCCCTGTTTGAATTTCTCTAACGGATTAACGATGTAGAGATGCTGTGTAGCGCGGTTTGCAGCCTCTAATGGTTCTTCGTCATCGGAGATTTTTCGCAGGGCACTTGCTAATCCATCAGGGTAACGGGTCAACTCGATAGCTGAGGCGTCTGCTAAATACTCCCGCTGCCGACTCATTGCCATTTGAATGAGCGAGGCGAGTAGTGGTGCGAGAATCGCTAACAACATCGCAAGCAAGACGACGATCCAATGACCATGGTCATTACTACTTCTTCTGCGTCCCACACCCCAAAAAGTACCCCGAAGAAAGAAGTCGGCGAGTAAAACAATCATTCCCACCAGTACCGTCATGAGCATCGCGAACCGGATATCGTAGTTACGGATATGGGAGAGCTCATGTGCCATCACACCTTGCAATTCATCGCGGTCGAGTTTCTCCAGTAATCCACGGGTGATTGCAACCGTCGCATCGGTTGGATCTCTCCCCGTCGCAAATGCATTGGGTGCGGTATCCTCGATAATGTAAATCCGGGGCATCGGAATACCAGCAGCAATCGACAGTTCTTCTACAACATTAAAGAGCTGTGGGTGTTCGCGTTTCTCGATTGGTTTGGCTTGCGAGACCAACAGAACCAAATCGCCACCGCCGAACCAACTGAAGATCACCACCACTAGTGCCGCGAAACCAGCAAGTAACAATCCGCCAATGGGTTCGCCAAACCACACTTCACCGATTGCTACCCCAAGTATGAGCAAAAGCGCAACCGCCGCTGTCATTAACAGTAGCGAGTTACGCTTGTTCTTAAGAATCAATGAGTGAAACGTATCGCGAGCTGGCACAACTCATCCGATGTTGTCAAGCAGTTTGACAAATCAAGCGACTAAAATTTCACAACCGGAGTTTCCCGCTCAACGGCATCGGTAATTTGCCAAAGCTCCCGCGCTTGGAAATTGAACATTCCGGCCAAAAAATTGTTCGGGAAAACTTCGATCGCGGTATTGTAATTGGTTGCAACGTCGTTAAAGTGTTGACGAGCGAACCCAATCTTGTTTTCGGTGCTTGTTAGCTCTTCTTGCAGAGCGAGGTAGTTCTGATTCGCTTTCAAGTCGGGATACGCTTCGACCGCCACCATCAAACTGCGAAGAGCGCCTGTTAACGCCGTTTCCGCATTGAGCTGCTCGATACCGCCAGCACTACGGGTATCAATCGCGTGGGCACGAGCGGCAGTTACGTTTTCCAGCAATTCCCGCTCGTGTTTCGCATAACCTTTGACAGTTTCGACCAAATTAGGAATCAAATCGTGCCGGCGCTTCAGTTGGACATCGATTTGCGACCAACCGTTATCGACCTGCTTTCGTTGCCGGACCAGCGAATTGTAAATTCCGACAATCCAGAAAACTACAATAATTACCGCGATGACGATAATAAGTGGGACCATTTGGACCTCGTTTATGTGGGTTATGAAAAGTAACACCAAATTTTGAACAGAACCAGCGTTTTGTCAATTGAGAAAAGAATTTGGCTGTAAGTGAAAGTTGATAGTTTGCAATTCCTTACTTACTTTTCATTAGATAAGCGAGAAAACTATGCCAACATTATTCTCAAATGTGAAACGCGCACTGATCGGTTTGGGTATCAAACCGCATAAACTGCCGTTCATCCAACCACCGATTATCGATCCCTATCAATATGACGATGAACTTTGTGCGGAGTATGATCACATCGCATCAAATACTGTCGTCGATCGTAAGCGCGTGTTCATGTTGAAGCAGTTTGCTCAAACGGTCAAAAATGTTACGGGTGATGTGGCGGAGATCGGTGTATATCGCGGTGGTACTGCTTGGTTGTTAGCGCATTCGTTAAGAACGACCGGTAAGAAAATCCACTTGTTCGATACCTTTGAGGGGATGCCAGATGTCCACCCCGACAAGGATAAGCATCGTAAAGGTGATTTTAACGATACGACCCTCGAGCAGGTGAAAGCATTTCTCAATGCATACTCAGATGTGAAGTTTTACCCCGGATTCTTTCCCGCAACATCAAGTCCGGTGGCCGAAACCAAATTCTGTTTTGTACACATCGACGTCGATATTTTTCAATCGGTGTGGGATTGTTGTGAGTTCTTCTACCCTCGGCTGGCTCCCAATGGAGTAATGGTGTTCGATGATTATGGTTTCATCACCTGTCCCGGAGCAAAAGAGGCAGTCGATGCCTTCTTCCAAGATAAACCGGAAACCCCGATGTATCTCTCTACAGGACAAGCATTCCTCTTCAAGCGATAAATGAAAGGGTGCGTTGTCAGCGCACCCTTTTCGATTCTTACTGGCGAATTGCTTACCGAACCAGTGAAATCATCTTTGAATTACTAACATTTCCCGATGTTAGCTTCACCAGATAGTTTCCGCTTGCCATACCCACTGCATTGAACTGGAATGAGTGCTCTCCTGCACTCAAGTTGCCTTGATGCAACGTTTGCACTAATTGACCATTCATATTGTAGACTGCAACATTCGCGTCGCCAGCGGTTTTCAGTTGCACGCGAATAGTGGTTGTCGGGTTGAATGGGTTAGGATAGGTATTGAGTAGTCCGAACTCCTCAACGATTGCTGTGGTGCTACCTTGCATCGTAGCCGATACGGTACGGAGAACATTGACTTCGCCGTCAACATCTATCTGAACTAATCGATACGAGTATGTAACGCCAACTACTACACGGGTATCGACAAAGCGATAAGATAATGGAGTCGTGCTGTTCCCATTCGATGAAAGGGTGTTCACAGAAGTGATCGTGGTATACTCTTCACCCTCGGTTTTCCGTTCGAGCAGGAATCGGTCATTTCCAGTCTCAGTTTCGGTTCGCCATGTTAACAAGATTCCATTAGCAGACGACACTGCGTTGAAACTGCTCAACTCGACTGGTAACGGTGTCGGATTAATCACTTGACCGCGAATTTCGCCACCGGGACTTGTATTTGAGTGAATGTTAACATAAACCATACCCGCGAGAATATTTGCGATATCGGTAGCGTTAGCATTCCAAACACCAATTTTCGGGCTCCCCACTGGCAATGCGGAACGAACCCCGGAGTTAACGCCAATCGCGGAATACCCGTGAAAGTGTGCCGCTGTTTCGGTGCCGGTTAAACCCCCGAAAGCGATGTTGTATTGTACTGTATTCGCAACATCGTCGATGATGAAACTGCCGATGCCTGTTCCTAAGCTTGGATTTACGGGTACTTCTTGCGCTCCGTTCAGCGTAGCGCTCATACTCCAAATGGCAGCAGTCGCTTGCGATCCGATACCCAACGAAACTGCCAGTAGCATCGCACCAATCATTTTACCTGTTTTCATATGAATCTCCTGTTTATCGTGTAAGGTGTTCCAGAAACTGTCGCACTTCATTTGACACGCACGAAAAGAAGTGAAACGAAATGGTTGCTGGAGATTATTTTAGGACTATTTGGATATAATTAGTCCAATTAGAGAGAGTGTAAGCTAACAAAACGAATTTGTCAAGAGGCAAGGCGGGGAAACACTATTTTTTACAGAGAAAAAGCCGGACTTTACGTCCGGCTTCGATTTTCGCGAAATATGTAACTAACCTTTTGACCACAGACCGAGACCTTGATTGCTCCCGGGAAGCATGATGACTGAAATGTTTCCATGACCTTCAGGCAATTCCATCACTGGTTGGATAATTGTCGCACCAAGTGACTCGGCTTTCTTTGTTGCGGCGTTGATGTCGTCTACTTCGATGTAGCCGCAAACGCTTTCATTGCCTCCCATCGATTCACATCCACCTAATCCAAAACCTGGTTGATCGTCTCCTAACGAACACATCCAATACCCCTCCATCGCCGGTTGGAGGGTCCAACCAAACATTCCCTCGAGGAACGACTTGGCTTCTTCCGGTTTGTTTACATTGACTTCAAAATGTACTAAGCCGTGCATAGTTATCCCTTTCTACATTGTTTTCACATACTGACCGAAACGATCTGTCGGTGTAATTTCCGAAAACAACATCGAAACTGCAACTAATATAGACACCTTAATTTAACTTATTGATGCACAATAAGTTATAGTAGTATGCTTTTCATCGACGTTAAACTTTTTGAGATTTTGGTGCGGATAAACCTAATATGATACCCAACGCAACCGACCAAACGGAAGCTAATCCAATTTGATACTCTTTCGGGAGGGCAAATGTGATGGTATGCGCTGGAATCCAAAACCAAAGCAATGTCCATAATGCTCTATCGATACCACCGAAGTTAATTCTCCGTTCCAGTAGATTGTCTTCCAAGCGATGGAAGAACATCATCTGGGGTCCGAAAAAAACATTCGTCAAGGTGGATAAAACGAAGGCAAATCCAATACCGCTACTTACAATAGCTGGAAGCATCTGGTGTTCCAATAGACCATTCACAAAACCGCGCATTCCGGTAAAACCGTACTTTATCACGATTCCCAAGACTGCCCAAACCAGCATTTTACCCAACAGCATTATTGGCGAAAACGACAGCTGGAGTTTCCGCGAACGGATGACACCAGAGAGCACTTCTCCTAACGTCCCGAGTAAACTGAATTGAATCGCGGCAGAGAGTAACGGATATTCAGTAACCCAAGAAATGTATGATTCCATCGTATATTCCGAAGTCGTTAATTATGACTACTGTCTTGCGAAGTCACGAAATGTTTGAATTGCAGCATCGATTTTTTTATCATCGATATCGAGATGGGTTACCGCACGCAACTTTCGCACTCCGAAAGCAGTCAGCAATACATTTTGCGACTTGGCAAACTCTACGAGTTCGGTACCGGTTCTTCCCTCTCTTACCGAAAAAATGAGAATGTTCGTTTCAACCAATGCGGGATCGATTTCATAACCACAGTCATTAAGAACTATGGCAAGTTGTTTTGCCCGCCGGTGGTCATCGACCATTCGCTCCCGATGGTTGTCCAGAGCATAAAGCGCACACGCAGCGAGATATCCCGATTGCCGCATACCGCCGCCAAACCGCTTACGCGCTCGCTTCGCCTTTTGAATGGTAGCACTATCACCGGCAATTGCCGACCCCACCGGGCACCCCAATCCCTTTGAAAAGCAGACGGAAACCGTATCGGCATACTGTGACCATGCTTGCACGTCGCATTGTTTTGCAACCGCAGCATTCCAAAGACGGGCACCATCGAGATGAAGTTTCAGTTTATTTGAATTGCAGAAATCGCGTAGCTCTTTTACTCGTTCTACCGGCCAAACAGTACCCCCTGATCGATTATGGGTATTCTCGACTTCGATTAAACGAGGAGGAGCGAAATGATTATTTTCCGGACGTACTTTCTCAGCAACCTGATCGACACGGAACACTCCCCGTTCACCGGCAACGGGCATCAATTGAACACCAGAGAGTAATGCCGGGGCGCCGCTTTCATAATTTAAAATGTGGCACCCTTCGTCGCAGTAGACTTCATCTCCCGGTTGAGTTGATACGTTAATTGCAATCTGATTCGCCATTGTACCAGTGGGAACAAAAAGTGCATCTTCTTTGCCAAGGATTGCTGCGACCCGTTCCTGTAATTTGAGAACAGTAGGATCGTCACCAAACACATCGTCGCCAACCTCGGCATGGATCATCGCCTCGAGCATTTTGGGGGTGGGACGAGTAACGGTATCGGAACGTAAATCAACAATCATGGCAATTCTCGCTTATGAAGCGGGCGCGAATCCTCGCGCCCGGAGATTGGATGAACATGTAAGATTTCTACTTCTTAATTCCGACCGGCGATTCCATCTTGATGCGGTTTTGCAACTCTTGCATCGGTGTTTTTAGTAAAATGCTTACTCGGCGATTTTCCGGCGCAATCGGGTCGGCGGTATTGTGCAACCGGGTATCGGAAAAGGCTTTTACTTCGCGTATCAGATTTGGTGCCAAACCGTTTTGTATCATCGTTCGTCGAAGGCTATTTGCCCGGTCAGCGGATAGTTCCCAATTCGTATATGTGTTACCACCATACGGTCGACTGTCGGTGTGTCCTTCTAATGCAATCGGATACCCCAACTTTTGGATTTCCGGGGTGAGTAGTTCAATAAAGATACGCAGTTGTCGGGTGATATTCGCGGAACCAACTTCAAAGAAATTGAACTTCGTATTATCGCGTAACTCGATTCGGATGCCTTCGTCGGTGATTTGGATATCGATTTGGTCTGCGATGCCCGCTAACTCGGCGTTTTGCGTAACCATCTCCTGCAGTCGGTTCACCTCTACATTAAGCGACTTTTCCAGATGATCCATTACCTGAGCCGCCGTTGGCGGTGACTGACCGGGAACAACCGATAGCTTTGCTGCGCCCATCGCTTCCGAGAATCCTATGGGATCGCGAAAATAACCTTGAATTGCCTCTTTGGTCGCTTCATCCTGCGAAAGAATCCACAACACGATAAACAACGCTAACATCGCAGTGACAAAGTCTGCATAAGCGACTTTCCAAGCGCCGCCATGCCCACCATGCCCGCCATGTTTCTTTGGTCGCGGCGGTGGTTGTTGTTCGGATTCCGGTGAAGCTTCCACGTTTACCCTTTACCGAGTTGCGACTCTAATTCTTCAAAACTGGGGCGTTGTCCATCGTAAATTGCCCGGCGGGCATATTCGGCTGCCATCTTGGGATTCATACCGCGTGCGATTCCCATGATCCCGTGTTTCAAAACATGCAAAATTCGAGTCTCTTCTAAATTTGCTAACTCGACATTCATCGCAATCGGTCCGAGAAAACCATAGGAAAGAAGTACTCCGAGGAAAGTTCCCACTAAGGCGGCAGCAACTTTTTTGCCGACCACGACCGGTCCTTCCGCTATCGACGCCATCGTTTTTATAATTCCTAACACTGCGGCAACAATACCCAATGCCGGTAGTGCGTCGGCGGTATTGGAAAGGATTTGCTGTGGAGTGGAGTGTTCTTCGTGCAGCGTTTCAATATCAGTTTCCATAAGGATTTCGAGATCGTAATGGGTGATACCGCCGACGACAACCAGTTTCAAATTGTCGGTCATGAATTGAATCAACTCATGGCGTTTCAAAAGAAGAGGATACTTCGAGAAAATCGGGGAGTTTTTCGGTTCTTGAATGTGAGCTTCTAATGCGATCAACCCGTCGCGTCGAGCGATTTGTCCGAGGTCGTGGATTAACTTCAACGCCTCAAGATAGGTCTTTGTGTCAGGTAATCCTCCCTTAAAAGTACCTACGACTTTTGCGATGACAAGTTTCATCGTTCGCGGATTGCTCTTTACGACTAATCCACCTAATGCCGCGCCGCCGATGATGACGTATTCATACCACGGCTCAAAAATCAACGCCAAATGTCCGCCGGAGATCGCAAATCCGCCAAAGACGAACATGATGACCAAAAGAATACCGACGATTGCAAGCATGGTTAATCCGTAACTAGTTACCGGAATGTACGGAAGGAAATCGTAAAATTTCCGCGCAATGTGACAAATTCGTATTGTACACGAAAAATACTTGAAGCGGCTTCAAGAAAATTCGTCAAAACTCCTCTCGAAGGGTGGCAGGACTCTCGAAGCACAACTGCATCGTGAAGAAGATAACGACTTTGCCCTGTTTTCTCAACGAGTTGAAACTCTCGGAAGGAAATTTTTATCCGGTGAAATTTGTGTGAGGGAGTACGAAGCGATACTTTCTGGCATGAAAAACGTTATGACTCCGGTAGTATATCTCCTTGATTTTGACGGAACCATAACCACAGTCGATACCCTTTGTTTCTTGCTTGACAAGTATGGTGACCCCCGTTGGCGTGAGTTTGACCATCGGGTTGAACGAGGTGAGGCAACTGAGCGCGAGTCGCTCGTTTGGCAAATGGATACGTTGCGGATTCCCTTTCCCGATGCCATCGAAGAGATTACTCATTCGATCCGATTGCGTGATGGTGTATTAGAGTTCTTTTCATGGTGTGCCGACAACAATTTTCCAGTTCGAATTGTCTCGGGCGGGTATGAAGAGTTGATTCAAGCGTATTTACAGCAATGGCACCTCGAGGTTGCTGTCTACGCGAATCGTTTCCCGGGGTATACTACTTCCGGAGGCTGGCAAGTTGAGTCACCACCACAACGATTGCAGGATTGCCGCTATAGTTGCTGTAAATGTGTTTCCTTGGATTGGGCGCGTGAAACTGCAAAGAAAACGGTATACATCGGCGACGGGATTACCGACTATTGCGTGGCATCGAAGTGCGATCACATCTATTCGTTAAAGGATGGAGCACTTTCCCGGATGTTAGCACGCGACGAAATCCCAACCCGGCATTTTGTATCGTTCGACGAGATTTTACAAAATGAAAAACAACGCTTGGAGTTCTGATGACTTTGCGATTGCAATTTCATGAACCGAAGCCCCGTGCTTCCATTCGCTTTTCTTTTCAATCGATTGAACAACCGATGTTCACCCCAACCGAACCGCCAGCAAAAAGTGCGGATAAAGTGTTTTGCCCGGTCTGTGGTGCGACCGCAGTTGTTGAACAGTGTAAAGTCGTGTGTCGTAGCAAGCTGTGCACTTATCGAATCGTTTTCAACTGTTCGGAGTTCTAACTCGATTGTTCATTATTCGTTTTACGATCGAATTATGAAGAATTTAAATCGAGGGTGGACTGTATCAACTGTAACCGGAACCTTTTGAGGGGTTTTCGATACGGAAAACCCACTTTCCCCTTGACTACCAACCCTTTTCTTACTATTCTGTAGCGTCTTTTTGGAGGCAATGTCCCGGATGAAAACGCCCCGATTCCTACTTACATCTGTTAGTATGCTATTGCTATTCCTATTTCTCACTCCACTGCTTTGTTTTGCACAAACCGAAAGTACCCCGCCAATCGTACCGCCAACTCCGCCGCCAATGCCAGCGCCACTTGAAGTTGCGGCTTCCGATGTGCCGAACGATGGCGGTAGTGCTATACGAGTATCCTGGCAGTTTCCCAACGAGTTAGAGTATCCTCCGGTTGGGTTCGAGATTTTCCGGTATGAGCAAGACGGCTCGAATCAATCGATTGTCAAAGTACAATCACTCGTTCGGGAGTACATCGACACCGGTGTCACGAACAAACTCCCCTACAGTTACCGAGTTCAAGCGATCTACCGTGATTCGACCGGTCGCGAAACTGCGGTCTCCGCGGAACAATCACAACCCGCTTCTGCTCACATTACATTCTTCGATTTTACAAAAATCAATCTTGCAATCATTACTCTAATTCTCCTTGGTGCAATCCTCGGGTACATCTTCTATGCCGGGCGCGGAAAAGAGATGACGATTCGTAAAATCGCCGGGGTCGCTGCTATCGAAGAAGCGGTTGGACGTTCTACTGAAATGGGGAAGCCGGTACTTTTCGTTCCCGGTACGCAAGACATGGATAATGTGCAGACCATCGCCGGCTTAACGATTCTTGCCTCGGTTGCCCGGATGACGGCGAAGTACGAAGCCCGGCTCGATGTCCCGGTTTCCCGCTCGATTACCATGTCAACCGGCCGCGAAACCGTTCACGAAGCATACTTGGCATCGGGAAGGCCCGACCTCTATTCTGACGATATCGTACACTACATCACCGATGAGCAATTTGGTTTCGTTGCCGCTATCGATGGTATCATGGTGCGCGACAAGCCGGCTGCTTGTATCTATATGGGTGCCTTCTTCGCGGAATCGCTGATTCTTGCCGAAACCGGAAATGGTATCGGCGCGATTCAAATCGCAGGAACCGCGATGCCGACGCAATTGCCCTTCTTTGTTGCCGCTTGCGATTACACATTGATTGGTGAGGAGCTGTTTGCCGCCAGCGCTTATTTGAGCGGCGATCAACGCGCCATCGGCTCGCTGAAAGGGCAGGATGTCGGAAAAGCGGTAGCGATGCTGCTCATCCTGTTTACTTCCCTGGCGGGAACGGTAGCAGCAGTTACTGGCGGCGGTGCAATGGAAAAAGTGTATCAATTTCTCTGGCGGCTCACTGCCGCGAGTTTTTGAGCTGAGACGGAGTAGTCGATGCTATTGAGCTTGTTGTTAATAATTCTGATCGGTACTGTTGTGGCGGGATTTGTAATGCCCAGCATGAAAAAGATGGTGCCGCTCTTTATCACATTCATCAGCGGAGCGATGCTGATCTTAGCGCTCTTCGTTCCCGCCCCGCCGTTTCCGGGATTGGAAGAAGAATTTTCCATCTGGTTCGATTTGATAGCTGTATTCAGCTTTCTATTGGGTGGTGGAAATCTCTTGCGGGTTCACCTGAAGAAAGTTGCTCGGCAAGAACGCGACTGGATGTTTTCGCTGGTAACTGTACTCGGTTTCATGTTGATGCTGTTTTTAGGGTTATTCAAAATCGGCGCTAACGATTGGTCGGCAAATTACCTCGCAAGCGGCACTGCATTTAAGTGGATGTACGACGCCGTTTTTGTACCCCTGCAAGCGACCATCTTCTCACTGCTCGCATTCTTTGTCGCATCGGCGGCGTTCCGCGCGTTCCGGGCAAAAACCCGGGAAGCCACAATTCTCTTAATCGCAGCATTCATTATCCTAATCGGACGGACGCCGATTGGGGTGATGATGACCAGTTGGCTCCCGAAATCTCTCGAATTTTTCCATATCCCGAATCTTAGTGGTTGGATTCTTTCCGTGCCGAATATGGCGGGACAGCGTGCAGTTATGATTGGTATCGCTTTGGGAATCATCTCGACCTCACTGAAAATGATACTGGGAATTGAACGGAGTTGGCTGGGAGGTAACGACAAATGAGTAACCAAACCTCCTTCTGGGAAAAAATCAGTCGGATCGACCGTCGTTGGATTTTTCTAACGATTGCGATTACGGTATCGGTTCCGATGATACTTGGCGTCGATTTCGCGGCAGTTCCTTCGCCGATGGTCGAAGATATTTTTCATCGCATCGAACAACTACCAGCCGGTTCACGAGTTCTACTTTCGTATGATTACGGCCCCTCAACCGTACCTGAAAACCAGCCGATGGCGGATGCGTTGGCATATCATCTACTAAAGCGCGGGTGCAAAGTATACATGATGGCGGTCTGGGCGACCGGGGAACGACAAGCCACCGTTACGATGGAACGGGTCGTTATTCCGAGTTTCCCGAAAGCAGTGTATGGCGACGATTACATCGATCTTGGTTACAAAGCAGGTAACACCGGTTTGATGAATTTACTCTTTACCAACTTCAAGCGAATGTACACCACTGATCGTACCGGAAAAGACATCGAGTCGTTTCCGATGATGCAGCAAATCGAGTCGTTGCGCAGTTTTAACATGATTTTTTCCATCTCTTCTGGACAACCCGGTTTGAAAGAGTGGGTGCAGTTTGTGGGTGACCGTGGTAAAATCCCCACGTCAGGCGGCGTAACTGCGGTACAGGCGACTGAATTGTATCCCTACTATCCGCGGCAAATGTTTGGTTTAATGGCTGGCTTGCAAGGCGCTGCCGAATTTGAATCGATGGTAATTGAGAAGTATCCCGAATACGCGCCGATGCGGACGGCATTGCGGAAAATGGCGCCGCAAACCGTTGCCCACATCGCAATCATTGTGCTCGTTGTCTTAGGGAATATCGCGTATTTCACGACTCGGAAACGGGGGAAGTAACGTGACGGAAATGACACTCATGGATCAAGTCGCATTGTGGGTCGGCGCTGCTCTCACCCTGATGATCTTTAGCTTTCTCTATCGCGACAACCCTTTTTACAAATTCGCCGAACACCTCTTTGTTGGCGTTAGCGCGGCATATTGGATGGTTACCGGATTTTGGTCGACGCTGATTCCCAATGGTATTGGTAAAGTTTGGCCAAGCTTAATTGCATCGGTGAATCCTCAAGCTGCCGCTACCGAACCCAACTACTATTTCATTATTCCGATTATCCTCGGACTGATGATGTTGACGCGGTTGTTTGGCGGGATCGGTTGGATTAGCCGTTGGCCAATGGCACTAATCATCGGATTTTCGGCCGGCACCAACTTAACCCGGTATTTGCAATCCGACTTCCTGGCGCAAGTCCACGCAACGTCGGTTCCTTTAATCGTGATGGCGAACGGCTCGTTTATGGTGGTCGATTCGTTCTCGAACTTTGTATTGGTATTCGGTGTTATTGCGGCATTGATCTACTTCTTCTTCTCAATCGAGCACAAGGGAGCAATCGCCGGGATTTCCCGCGGCGGTATTTGGATCCTTATGATTACCTTCGGCGCTGCCTTCGGTTATACGGTTATGGCGCGTATTTCCTTGTTGATCGGTCGCTTTGAATTTTTAAAAACTTGGTTCCAATCGATTGTTTAAAGTTCTGCAATGATGGAGTTGCGTGAATCGACAAAATTCACAAGGTGAATTGATTATCTCCTGCCGGGCGAATTCATCGGAAAGTGGATTCGCCCGCTTTACTCGCTAACCGGCATAACTACGCTCGAGTGACATTATGGGTTTTGATTCTATCCGTTCCATGTTTGCCGTTCCGATTATCGTCCTACTGATATGGGCGTTGTTGTCGGAAGATCGTAAACGCTTTCCGATGCGAACTGCATTGTGGGGCATCGGATTACAGGTTGCTTTCGCGGGATTCGTCTTGATTTTTCCCCCCGGCGTGAAAGCGATTGCATGGTTCGGCGATTTAGTAACGAAGTTTCTCTCATTGTCGAAATACGGTTCCGAATTTCTCTTTGGAAACATCGTAAAACCGGAGTTCTTCAATACCTTCGGTTTTCAATTTGCGTTGTTAGTGTTGCCGACCGTGATATTTTTCTCATCATTTATGGCAGTACTGTACCATGCTCAAATCATGCAACCAGTGGTCGAAGTTGTCGCACGGGTGATGGCAAAAACTATGAAAACGTCGGGCGCCGAATCGCTCTCATGCGCATCCAATATCTTTTTAGGACAGACCGAAGCGCCGCTAATCATTCGACCATACTTGTTATTAGCGACTCGTTCCGAACTTGCCGCAATTATGACCGGCGGATTTGCAACGATTGCCGGCGGTGTGATGGCGGGTTACATCTCGATGGGGATTCCTGCGAAGCATTTAATCGCTGCATCGGTGATGTCGGCTCCTGCGGCTTTGGTGTTTGCGAAAATCGCCTTCCCGGAAAAGGAGACACCAGTCACCTATGGGAAAGTAAAAGTACCACGCGAAAAAATCTACACGAATGTGTTGGATGCCGCCTCCTCCGGCGCGACCGACGGGATGAAGCTCGCACTAAACATTGCCGCGATGTTGATTGCCTTTCTCGCATTACTTGAAGGTATCAATTGGGCGTTAGGGTGGCTTTCCGGACAAGTTTGGTATTACACTGATTTCACTCGGTTTCCCTCCTCTTTAAAAGATTTGTTCGGATTGGTTTTTGCGCCGTTCGCATGGCTGATTGGGGTACCATGGCATGATGCTGGACAAGTGGGATATCTCATTGGAACTCAGATTTCCGCCAACGAGTTTATAGCGTATGCCAAGTTAGCCGAAATGAAAGCTGCCGGTATATTATCCGAGCGAACTATCGCAATCACAACCTATGCGATGTGCGGCTTTGCCAATTTCAGCAGTGTCGCCATCCAAATCGGCGGAATAAGCGCTTTAGTGCCGGAACGGCGCTCCGATTTAGCTGCGATTGGATTAAAAGCAATGGTGTGCGGCGCATTAGCGAGTTGGATGACTGCTTGTGTCGCCTCCATGTTTCTGTAAGGTTTTGTTTCGCGGAATCGAGTTGTTTTGCATGAATCGGAATGATGTTCGTATCGCAATCGTTGGTGCCACCGGATTGGTGGGACAGTCAATGTTGCAGATTCTCTCCGAACAGGAAATCTCAGCGAAGAACATTCGTTTGTTTGCTTCGGAGCACTCGGCTGGAATGCAAGTTCCTTTTCGCGATACGATGTTAACCGTACAAGCCGAATCGGAATTTCAAGGGGAATGCGACGTCGTTTTCGGTTTTTGCTCGAATCCGGTTACGAAAGCCCATCGCGAAAAATGGGAGTCGTTTGGAGTTCCGGTAATCGATAACTCTTCGGCATACCGACTCGATCTCGCACTGCCGTTGGTAGTGCCCGAAGTAAACCCGGAAGCGCTGCTCGGTGTAAACACGAACTGGTATCCCAACCCCAATTGTTCGACGATTCAAATGGTACGGGCTTTGCAACCATTGCGTCAACTTGGTATCGAAGAGATAACGGTAGCTTCCTATCAATCAGTGTCGGGCGCAGGTCGCGGCGGAATCGCCGAACTCCATGCCCAACGATCTGGTAGCGAACACGTGGAAATGTTCCAAGCAAGAATCGAGGCGAATATCGTTCCGTGGATAGCAACCATGGACTCCGAGGGCAACACTACCGAAGAGACGAAACTCCGTTACGAAACTCGCAAAATTCTCGGTATCCCGAACCTACCCGTTTACGCAACCTGTGCGCGGGTTCCGGTTGAAGTCGGTCACGGTGAGGCGGTGTTTATACGGTTTCGGGAAGCGGTAACCCGAACCCGGATTTTGACTATGTTGCGTTCGGAAGAGGGACTCATCATACGCGATGAAGTAATTGGCGAGCGACTTCCAACGCAAATAGAATGTGTCGGTTCCGACGATGTGTTTGTCGGACGGGTACGAGTCGATCCCGAAGATCCGCATCGAGTCGCCCTGTGGGTCGTTGGCGACAATCTACGGGTCGGCGCTGCCACCAATGCTTACCGAATTTTCGAGCAACTACTGGCATACAATAAAATCAAAGCAGTGTAACGAAATGTCCAACGGATTATTCATTGTCTTCGAGGGTATCGACGGTTCCGGGAAAACGACTCAAATCGAGTTGTTACGCGACCACTTGCGAAACCTTTCGATAGAGCCGCTTTTGGTTCGTGAACCGGGCGGCACCGATATCGGCGAACAGGTGCGTGAAATCCTGCTTTCCCATAAATCAACCGGGATGCATCCTATCACCGAAATGCTGCTCTTCTGCTCTGCCCGAGCGCAATTGGTCACCGAACAAATCCTTCCGGCATTAGCACAAGGAAGAGTCGTGATTGCCGACCGTTACCGGATTTCCACCGAGATTTATCAAGGTGTCGGCCGCGGTTTACCCATCGCGGCAGTAAACGCAACGCTCGATTTTGCTACCCAACAACTATTGCCAGACCTCTGCTTCATCCTCGATATCGCACCGGAAATCGGATACACCCGGCGGATGCGCAATAATCCCACCGCTGACCGGATGGAGTCTGCCGGTTCGACCTTCTTCCAGCGAATTGCTGCAGCATTTGCCGATTATCGACAGGAGTATGTTCGTCACATCGATGGCGAGAGTAGTCAAAAGGAGATTGCCGACACGATTTGGCAGGAGATTACGAAGTCGCAATGGTGGCAATCCAAGTCCACCTCTCATTGATTTTAGGGAATCTTACAGAACCTTCGTATTTCTAAGTAGACGAAATTACATGGTACCCGAATGAAGAAACTTGTTTTGTTAACGGTTGCGTTAATATTCGCAACAGCGGTATTTGCCGCTCCTACTCCTACTCCACCGTTGGATCGGTATTCTGCGGCACGGCAGGGAATAACCCGTTACGGTGAAGTCTACCGGGAGCTGCTCTCGGAATATGTCGATGAGATCGATCATGAGGATTTGTTACGGGCAAGCATCAACGGGATGCTTTCTAAACTTGATCCCTATACCGTATTTATGGAACGTTCCGACGCTGATGAATTTGAGATTATGCAGACTGGCAAGTACGGTGGGATTGGCGTTGAGCTTGGTGTACGCGGCGCTGAACGCGAATTGACCGTAATGTCGGTGTTCGATGGTCATCCGGCTGCACGTAGCGGTATTCGGGTAGGCGATGTCATCGTCCAAGTCGATACGAATAAAGCGGCTGGGTGGAATACCGCGAAGGCTTCCTCGTTTTTACGCGGCGAACCAAATACGCCGGTTGTAGTTACGATTCGGAGACCGGCTTCAAACGAAGTGTTACGATTTGATTTAGTGCGAGCTGCCATCCAAATCCACGAAGTCGGATTCGCGAGCATGGTAAGCGATACAGTCGGTTATGTCAAGTTATTGCGCTTCGGAAAGAATGCCGCCCGCGATGTAGCACATGCAATCGATAGCTTAAAAGGGATTGGGATGAAATCGCTCATCCTCGATCTCCGACAAAACCCTGGTGGTTTACTGAATGCTGCCGTCGAGGTTACCCAACAGTTTCTAAACCCGAAAGATTTAATTGTCGAAACCCGGGGACGTGACACAACCGAAGTCCAACAATACCGCGCATTAGGTCTCAATCGGTTTAGTGGTGCGATGACAGTATTAGTCGATGAGGGTTCCGCCAGCGCATCGGAAATTGTCGCCGGAGCGTTACAGGATCAAGACCGTGCCGTCGTATTAGGAACGGCAACTTTTGGTAAAGGTCTTGTACAGTCGGTTCGCCGGTTGCCGGGTGACGCGAGTTTGAAACTAACCACTGCAAAGTACTATATCCCATCCGGTCGATTGATTCAGAAAGTCGATTACTTTCACGGTGGCGATAGCCTGACCGTCGCCGGTAAAGAGTACAAATCGAAAAACGGTAGGGTCATGCCTTCCCGCGGTGGTATAACTCCCGACATCGCTGTTGGCGCAAAGAAATCATCAGCGCTACTTACTGAGTTGCAACGGCAAGGGCTACTATTTGCTTTTGTCAATGAAGCTTGTTCCGATTCGATCCAACAACAATCCGGCAAACGAATAACCGCCGACCAGCAAACCCTATCGCAGTTTCGGGCATTTCTAACGAAACGCGGATTTAATGCCCCATTGGACATCGATGCTGAATGGATTGCGGTCAAAGCATGGCTGCAAAAAAGTGCTCGTGCCACCGATGTGAATCCCTTCGTCGAAGGGGTAAATCAAACGATCATGAGTGAACGCGAAAGTGTTTGGTCGAATGATCAAACCGAGTTACAACGCTTACTGACCATTGAGTTGTCGGCTTGGTACGACGGTAATCGCGGTCGTTACCGTGCCATGATGGAAAACGACGAAGCGGTTTCTCAAGCAGTTTCGATTTTACATGAACCACAACGTATGCATTCACTGCTCGCAGGAACATTGGAGAAGTAATGAGTTTCGATATCCCGCTGCTGATTGCAGCGGGTTTTTTCGTCGGCATCATTGCCGGTTTTATTGGAATCGGGGGGAATGTTGTCCTAATTCCAATCACATTAGAACTGTTTCGGGCTTGGAAAATTCCCGAGGAAGTGCGAACCCACCTCACCTATGGAACTATGCTGTTGGTCACCGTGGTGACTGCTGTATCCGCTACGGTGCGACAGCATTTTCAACAATTAATCCTCTGGAAACTCGTGCCTTACTTCGTGTTAGGAAGCATCGCAGCGACCCAGCTCTTCGGCTCCATCCTGAAGCATGTTCACGGCAATACCCTGCAGCTCTTTTTCGCTGTGATGATTTTCGCATTGGGGGTGCGGTGGTTTTTTACCCGGAATCACCCAGATGCGCCGCAAACCAGGCTTTTAAACCCGTGGCTTATGTTTCTATGCGGGATGCTGGTAGGAGTTATCTCGTTGTTCACCGGATTGGGGGGCGGGGTAATCATGATACCCTTGTTATCCTCTTTATTTCATGTTCCGACAAAAAACCTTGCAGGTACTAGTAGTGCGGTGTTAATATTTACTGCCGCATCCGCTACGGCCAGTTATCTCTGGGGAGGTGTTGGGGTGGAAGGACTGCCACCTGACGCGATTGGTTATGTTTGGCCGAAAGTCGCATTACTGGTCGCGATTGGTACCGTTCCCGGTTCGCAAATCGGTGCAGTCCTCAATAAAAAATATGCAAAGCAATGGTTCCGGGTAACCTTTGCCGCCATACAAATCCTGATGGCACTCTGGATCTTTTCACGGATCTGGAAGGAGTGGCAATGAGATGTAAATCGTTTTCGATCACGGTCGTTGCAATCCTATTTTTATCCTCACTTTCGATTGCCCGAACCATTGCAGTTGAGTTAGCATCGAACGTAACCCTATCCATGTTGACTGCCGCTTCTAAACGAGCCACACCGGTAGACGCGGTTCCCGCCTTCGCTGCCGATGAAACCGACCCTCGACTCTCTCGATGGTATCTGTTGGATGAATCCTGTGTCACCGATGCAGTGCTAAGCGACCGCTCCTTAATCAAGCAGTATGACATTCTACCGGAACGGACGATTCATCTGACTCCCAATGGAATTGCGCCTTTTGCTGTGAATGGAAATGTGTCAATTGACGATGCCTCCGATCCGTTTCGTTCGATGCAATGGCAACTTGATCGCATCATGGCAGAGCCAGCTTGGCGGTTTACCCGCGGAAGCGCAAATGTCGTGGTGGCCGTGATTGATGTCGGAACTGATATTTCCCACCCCGATTTATCGGGACAACTATATCGCAATCTTGCTGAAGTGAACGGAACAACCGGAGTCGACGACGATTTAAACGGTTTGATCGATGATGTCAATGGCTGGGATTTCGCTCGAAACGATGCCAACCCATCACCTGATACAATGTCAGAATTTCACGGTACCCATGTCGCAGGGATCGTTGCCTCGGCTGCCAATGGACGATTTGGGGTCGGTGTAGCGCCGAATGTGAAGTTGTTACCATTGCGAGCAGGGATCGGACTCAGTGTTTTCTATGGGTATCGTGCTATCTACTTCGCGCGAAGAATGGGAGCCGATATCGTCAATTTGTCGTGGGGAGGAAGTGGTGTCTCGGCAATCGAAGCGGCAGCTGTCGAATATGCTTTGGAAGGTGGAGTAACAATTTTCGCTTCTGCCGGCAATGATGGTACGGATAACATTCAGTACCCTTCTGGATTAGCGGGAGTCATCTCGGTTGGAGCGTCGAACCGGAACGATACTCCGGCTTCCTTTAGTAATTCCCATGCCAGCGTTGCGATTTGGGCGCCGGGCGTGCAAGTCGGTTCGACGATGCCAAACAACGGGTTTTCTTTGTTGGATGGAACTTCGATGGCATCTCCGGTAGCGGCGGGCGTCGGTGCGTTACTTAAATCCTACCGGCCTTCGATAACAACGCAACAAATCCGAGCGGTTATGACCGCGACCGGTGATCCGATGGTTGATGTCTCCTCTCATACCGCAGTGCGGGTAAACGCATACCGTGCGATCAATGAGATTGCACGCAATCTCTCCGAAGCGGGATCGAATTGGAGTGGCAGTGAAACCCTGAATGGAATCATGACTTTCTCGGTTCCATTGCAGTTTACCAATCCTTATCCTGCAACACTGACTCTCCAAAGTGGCGAAATCTCTGGTGGCAATTGGCTTTCTAATCAAACGACAATGCAACCCGATGGCTCGCGACAAAACTGGAGCGGTTCGTTAACTTTCCAATTACCGATGTCCTTTGCCCGGGGGCATACCGTTTCTGCCGGGTGGACGATTCGCTCGAGCGACCGTTCCCAATGGTTTGGTGCGAGTTATAAGCGTATCGCACCGCCCGAAGCGACCATCCAAGACAATAGCATGCGACTAACATTTTCTACCATCGGTGCTTTGGGTTTGTTCGATCCCTATTCGGATGTTCCGGTTGGTGTGTCGTTACAAGCGCCACCCTATTCACAAGGAACGATTTATCACGGTTCCTTTATGTTAGGTGCGCCCAGTGCTGTCGTGTTGGATAATGTGTGGGGAAACGATAATAGTGCAATGGATTGGGAAATTCCTTTTTCACGTAACATTCAGCTAACCGGCAATCCGCCCACTGCGATTTCTGCAACGGCATCACCGACACCCGGACATTCCACCATGAATGTTGTTGTCGACTGGCGAGCTGTAATGGTGAGTGGAACAGCAGGGGTACCCGCGGTAGATATCATAGCAACAATCCGGAATGCCGGAAATTCACAGCTATCGAATCTGATTGCAGCATGGATGATTGATTTCGACATCGGAAATTCCAGCGAAAACACGACCGACATCGATGCTTCGCAACAATTACTTACGATTGGCAGTGCAGCGACTTCCGAATGGTACAACGTGCAAGTAAATCGTGGAACGTTGGGTGTGATTCGGACTCCAACTTCACAAACCCTGTATAGTGGTGCCGAGAATTGGAACGATGCTCGCAAATACGAATTGATTACTTGGAGTGGCGCCGAACAAGCGCATACCGAACCGAATGATTATGTAATGCTCTTCGCAACAAATCCGTTCAACCTTGCCAGTGGCGCATCCAGCGAGTTTGGTTTTCGCCTGTTTAAAACATTTGAAATGCAACAAGCAGCCGAGTTGACCCGCGCTTGGCGGGGCGTTGATGAAACAAACACTGCGCCGCGAGTGGCGTTGCGGTATCGTGCAACGGTATCGGGAAACCGGATGCAGATTGTATTGCCGGAAGGTGCAACGAGCGGAACCGCGACCCTATTCGATGTTTTAGGTAGAACCGTTTGGAGTAATACGTTATCGCAGTCGATTACCACTACGAGTTTAACCGGTCTACCCTATGGCGCTTACTTCTTGCGTACATCGGTTCCCAATCAAGCACTACCGGTAAAGAAGATCGTCTATCTTCAGTAAGTTTCTATCCCTATTAAAAGAAAGGCGGGAATCGATTCCCGCCTTTCTCGTTTACCTACAGTTACGAGCGCTACTTCAAAAGCAACACTTTCTTTACCGACATTACTCTTCCATTCTGAGTGAGTCGGGCAAAATACTCGCCATTGGCAATCCCCTGCGGTTGCCAGCGAACTGTCTGCCATCCGGTTTTGGCTTGGATCGGCAGTTCGGTAACTTCCCTTCCGGTAACATCGTGAATCTGTAACTGAAGGGAACCGCCCTCCCGAACACCAATTGTAAACGTGATTTCGTTATTGAATGGATTCGGGTAAGTAGATCTGATGAAAGTGGTTGTTGGTAATTGCGAAGTGTTTGATTCCGGCGTAGCGGTGCTTGCAATTTCGATACAGGCGTTTGCTCGAACGAATACGATTTCATTTACCGCATCCTGAATCATCCCCTGGAGATACCAATATCCCGCTGGGAGCGATCCAACGTTCCACATCACCGTATCGGTGCTATTGTTTTCAGAAATCGGCCACGGTCGATTCAGCGTTGCTACATTACCCGAACCTAATGTAGAATCCTGACTAACAAAGAGATACCACATCGCTTCGTCGTCCGGGTCATGTGTCTCCACAACTACTGGAATCCAAGTCGGTGTACCTGATTGTCGATGGATTGTTACCGTATCGGTTTCGGTAAATGAATGCAGCGTTATCGTCGGCGGAATATTCCGAGCGGTAGATGGAAAGAGATACTGACTGGTATTATTGAGTTCATTGGATTCAACAACAACATTATCGAAATCCATTGTCCACTGGACTACATGTTCGCCTACCGTTCTGATGGGGAGCGGTGGCGTACTGATACTATCCGAGCGACCGGATTCGCCAGCATCGATTGTTACAAGCGTATCGAAGCGCGAGTTCTGATCGTAGACACAGCGAACCAATGCCTGCACCGGTTGTCCTTGTCCGTTACGCAAGATTCCGCTGCCGCCAATCCGGTACGGAAGAATAAACCGAACGGTATCATCGGTCTGTACCGTATTCACGACTACATTCGAGCGCGAATGAACCATAAAGCTGGTTAGTGCTTCCAAATCGAACATCCCATCGTCAATCGCGAGTTTCACATTATCGACAAACGCACCGCGAAGACTGTCCATGATGGCATTGGATTTGAATCGCCAACCGACCCACACAAACGGTTTATCGAGTAATGAAACAACTGTACCGGCAGAATCAAGACTGTCAAGATAAATATTTGAGAGTTGCCAATAAGTGTCGGCACGTCCACAATGGAAACCACGAAGTAATGTGTCACGCAGAAAGTGACCGGCGCTATCAAATATTGGTGTGCGCTTCACGGCAAGGAACCACCGATTGCGTTCAGTAATCGGATCGGGTGGTGTATTGGTTAAACTGTATGCCGCTTCCCAAAAGAAGGTATCGCCTACCGCAGTGCGGTTCAGCCATTCAAAGGAACAGACTGCATTGGTAACCTGTATGTATGGACCATTATTGACCAATCGGATACTATCGGTTGCAAACGGACCCCAACGCATGTGGGTATGCATGTTTGTGCGGTAGCGATCATACTCCGGGTCGCGGGACGGAATCGTCGGAGTATTCGATGCATCGCACCATGCCGACTGAACATTTGTATTCGGAAATGCTGGATCCAGTCGATAGATATAGTGCTGAATCCCCCAATGCGGATTCGCACTCCAAGGGGTAACCACCCACGGATGCGAATTCATTTGACCGGCTGGTGGCTGTACCCAAGTCCAGGTATTAGAAATGTTCTCAAACGGTTCGTTCATAATGGTGTGCCATACCGCATGGACAGGGCGAACAAAACCCGTTATCAAGATGAATAAAATGGTAAGCGTTAGGTAGGAAACGACGTGACGGGAACGAGTGGAAAGCGATTTCATACAAACCTCCAAAATCAAACAATCAAATACTAACCATCATCAATGCAATAATACTTCTTCTTTCATTCCCGGTCAAGTGAGTGTATACTTTTTCATATTTTATGGTCGATTTTGAGGTTCTCCTTAATAGAATCCATTATTGTTATCGTTGTTTTTCATTTAGGTAAGTAATGCAATAACCAATCATTGCGATAGCGTAGAATCAGTACCCCAGTGAACGGATGGGCTACCGCTCTGGTAATCCATTACCCGATCCGATTACTCAGGAAGCGGATCGCATACCCTGGGACAACGACCCCGACTGCTGTCCTCAGACGACAGGTCCTGAGCCCCCGCCATGAGTCGCAGATTGCACGACTCTATCAAGAAGGTGTGGGGGAAGCGATCCTGCTCCATTCCCGAGCCTGCAACTAACTGGATGACAACCTACCGAGCCCAGGCAGTGAGAAGTTCGGCACTTGGAGACTAATATGTTTCAAGGGCTTCCACCTGCCAAGCCGCATCGGCCCGTGACACTCGATAGGTGTCTGATACCGGATTCTTTCAACACCAGCTCGTGAAACTAAGTTGTCCCAACACCTTCATGTCAAAGAACCGAAGAAAGCCAGAAGAGAGCTCTTCGTCCTAATCACACTGGAGACCTCAGAAGTGTTAAACGGCTCTCTTGCCCCGAGTTTCAGCAATCTTGGATACGACAACACCTGCACCAAGGATCAGGAGCACGACCCCGAGCAGATAGAAGTTAAAGCCGCTGCCGAGTATCTCCTTAAGCCACTTCGCAATCAGCATCTTCACGCCAACTACCATCAACACCAATGCGAGTGACACCTTTAAATACCTGAACCTGTCGAGCATGCCTCCCAGTGCGAAATAGAGTGACCGGAGGCCGAGAATCGCAAACACGTTACTGGTGAAAACCAGGAAAGGGTCTGCTGTTATTGCAAATATCGCCGGGATCGAATCAACCGCGAAAATCAGGTCCGTAAACTCGACCATGATCAGCGCCAAGGCCAAGGGAGTGAGCATCCAAGTGCCGGGCCGGGCTTTGTTCACCGCCTCATCCGGAAGAGCGGCTGTCCCAGGAAACTCGCTCTCGTAGGAGGCCGGCGCACCGGCTTGAACGACGAAGTGCTGTCCATGGAACCGCGAGGTGATTGGGAAGAAGCGCCGTGTGAGTCGGACAATGATGTTTTGGTTGGGGTCCGTGTGATTCGCTTTCAAGGCTAGCATCTTGATCCCGGTGATGACAAGGAAGACTCCAAAGACGTAAAGAATCCAGTGATACTGGGCTATCAAGGTCGCGCCGAGTGCAATCATAGCCCCGCGCAAGGCTAAAGCGCCCAAGATACCCCAGAACAACACACGATGCTGGTAGATCGGCGGAACAGCGAAGAAACTGAAGATCATGGCAATCACGAACACGTTGTCGACACTCAGTGATTTCTCAACGACATACCCCGTCAAGTACTTGACAGTTGCTGTCATACCATTGTTGATAACCCCGTCAACGGCATCGACCGCACTTCCTAGTCCCAACCAATGGTATTCGTACCCAAAGAACACGAACACCGAGAAGGAAAGCCCCAACGTGATCCACACCGCGGACCACGTGAGGGCCTCTTTCATCGAGACCACATGAGCTTTCCGATGGAAGACCCCCAAGTCCAGCGCCAGCATCAACAGCACAAAGAGAATAAATCCCGACCAAATCCAAACCATTCGCCAATCTCCTTTCCGATGAGCAAATCCTTCACCGATCAGCAGTCAACCTCGACTTTTCATCCTTTGTTGCGCAACTTCGTTCGTGCACGGGTCACATCCCGTACCGACGCAAACTTCATTGACATGACATCCCAGAGGTTACAATCTCGTCGTCCCACGCAATGCTTCAATCTCTCGCCGTAAGGCGCGGACCTCATCGAGGACCAGCTGGGTGTGCGTTTCTCCCTCTTGCTTGAGGTCATCTGTGACTTGGGACTGCATCGCGTTGACGACCACCGCAATGAACAGGTTCAAAACCATGAATGTCGCGATTAATAGATAGACCACAAAGAAGATCCAGGACAGCGGTGATTGCGACATGACATTGCGTGCGATATCGGGCCAACCCTCGACGGTCATGACCTGAAACAACGTGAACAGCGACGCACTCAGGTTACCAAAGTACTCCGGTGCGATTTGACCGAAAAGCTTTGTGGCCATCACCGCCGACACGTAGAGCACGAGTCCCATGAGGCCGATGATTGACGCCATGCCAGGCAGTGCATTAAGCAGAGCGCCCACCACCCGGCGCATCGATGGTACAAGCGAAACCAGCCGAAGTACGCGTAATACGCGCAGGGCGCGCAGCACGGCGAAGGCGTCACCTGCCGGAATGACGGCTATCCCAACGACTACAAAGTCAAACACGCGCCAAGGGTTCTCGAAGAAGCGGCCACGGTAGACGAAAAAGCGAAGCAGTAACTCGACGACGAATACAGCCAGCACCAGTCGGTCGAACGCGTAGAGAGGATCGCCAAGTCGTGCTACGACCGTAGGAGAGGTTTCGACTCCCAGCGTGACTGCATTCATGATGATTAACGCAGTGATCGACTTTTCGAACGGTTTGCTTTCGATGAAAGCACGGACGCGTTCGCGCGGGCTCGAGGCCGGGTCGTTGTTGTTAGTCCTCATCTTGCCTTTTCCATGCATTCCGAGATAGTAGACCCCATTGCCAACCCCCCATTATGTGGCACTTTGTTTTTGCAGCAGGAAGCGATTGTGCGATGTCAACAGCTTCAACTGGCAGATGAAATCATCGCCCTGCAGCGATACCGCCCGAGGTCTATTTTGGTTCCCATGACTATGGTTCCAGTTCAAATGAATCCCACGCCGACGACCAAGCCCTGTAATACCAGTATACAAATCTACGTTTAATACACCTGCTTGTTGGGAAATTGGGATGAAGATTGTTCCTCCGATGGCAACCAGCATTTATATTAACACCCTCGCGGACTTACTTCGCTACTCTCGCTCGTTTCCCAGTAAGCCGCCAAGGACCACAGTGACGAGCAGACTAAGTGTGATAGGTGTAGGGTAAATCGGATGTGTGATAGCGGAGAACTCAGTACCAGTCGGTCGTTGGGCAGTCCGCGGCTGGTTGAATCGTTCTCTCACTTTTCCTGACTATTCACCGGAATCAGAATCTCATTTCGCCGCAGGAACCATGGCGTAAAGGGTCCGTTGTATCTTGCCCACACCGGTTCGCCCAGGATTTTAAACCCATTCTTCACAATCCACGACTCTAATTTCTGTTTGTTTTGAAGGTAGCTGTGTTCGCTCCATCTGCCGGAGTACTGCACGGATGCCATACGCTGCGCTGGAACCTGACGCAGTTTCACATTCGGGTCCTCAGGGGTCGGCAGGGTATTCAGAGTGTATGACATGGGCATTGTGAAGGAAACCACCCAGCCTCCTTTTGTACGTTGCTGTCCTACTGGAGCTGTCATTGCGATCTTCTCAGTTGTGGGTTCCTGGGAAACCGGGACTGTCATTGCGATCTTTTCCCGGGCAAGGTTCTTACCAGATATGTAGCCAAAAAGCCTCCTGAACGCTTTGTTCCCTGCGTCCTCCAGCGTTCCATCTACCACGGTCTCCGATACAACATGAGTAGGATACTCGCGAAGTTCAAAATCCTTCGACTTGATAACGACTTTGTATTTTACCTCTTCATTCGCAACAGCACATCCCACAATCATTAATAACAGCAATGTAGTATGAAAAATCGGCACTTGATGTTTCATTGTAGTTCCTTTCTTTCATCAATGAAAAATACTTCTTCTTTCATTCCCGCTCAAGCGAGTGTATACTTATTCCAATCCTTATTCAGATCGTTTTCAAAGTTATCGTATTTTATAGCCGTTGTGGTAAACATTTGACTTCGCTTAGGTAAGTAATGCAAAAACCAATCATTGCGATAGCATGGAGCCAGTACCCCGGTGGACGGATGGGCTACCGCTCCGGGAATCCGTTACCCGATCCTTTCTTCTTCGATCTATTGGTCGATGGCGATTCGCCGCCGACCCATCTCCCATTGTTTGCCCGCGCTGATTTGATGGGAGAGGCATTAGACCGCTACATGAATTTTGTTACGCTCGGTGGAGGTATCCCAGTAATCGTTCCCATTGCGAAATCTACCGATACGATGGGGGCAATCCTCGACCGGGTTGATGGTGTATTGCTCTCCGGTGGCGACGATGTTGCCCCCTCCTTTTTCGCCGAAAAACCGTTATCCCGGGAATGTACCGGTAATCTACCCCGTACTTGGTCGGAAACTGCTCTAATTCGGGAAGCTGTTGCCCGGAAATTGCCCCTATTCGGCATTTGCCGGGGCATCCAGCAACTGAACGTCACGTTTGGCGGGAGCTTGTTGCAGGACCTTCCAACGCAAGCCCCCTCCGAGTTGAATCATTACGACCCGCATGGCAGGACGTTTCATTCCGTTACCTCAGAAGGTCCACGAAACTAGCGAAGTCGTTTACTCGTCCAACTTTTGTGACCAATAGCTGGCATCATCAAGCAGTAAAAATCGTATCACCCGGAGGAGTTGTCGCCGCTCGGGCACCGGATGGTATTGTCGAA
>JAOTSC010000032.1 GCA_030247525.1 bacterium
GACCATCGGTTTCAGTCTGAGTAGCAATGAGATTGAAATAATGCTTATAGCAACCCTGCACCCTGAAGGTAGTATGGGTGGGATGTTCGGTATGAACTCCCAACGCATATTGAACAGTCTTGGTGTAGTCCAAGTTCGGATTTCCAATGACCGCACCTGACGCCACATTGGCGGTAGTCGAGCGGAAGAAATTCGTGAAGTCCGGTCGCTGGTAGAAGTGCCCGTAGTTGAAAAAGAGCTTGGAGGTCTTCGTAATCGGGTGAGAGATACCGAGTCGCGGACTAAAGATCGACTTTCCGGATTGTGCCGTGATGGCACCCGGTACACCGTTTGCTACTGCTTCTTCCGTTTCATCGCGCAAAGTTTTATCGGTTATCATGAAATCGTTGCGAAGCCCAGCGTTTACGATTAGTCCCTCAAACTCCATTTTATCGTTGAAGTAGAACGAACCTTCGATTGGCTTATAATGATAGAAGTCACGTTGGTCACCTCGATCCGGCCAAGGACTACCATCGGGCAAAGCAACTTCTCCAGTATACGCGATATCGGGACCGACAATCGATTGCATCTGAAAGTCGCGATACTTCGCGTCAAAGCCAGCTTTCAATTCATGATACTTATTGACTTGCGATTGCCAGCCAAATTTAAACGAATACTCAATCGAGCGGCGATCCTGCCAAACAGCATTTTCATCCCAAAGTCCGGGATTCAAAAAGAGGTCGCGTCCATTTTGCACACCGTTATTGTTGTAATCGCTAAATGCTTCCTGTCCGGCATCCCATTGGAAGTTCGGTGGGTTAAAACGCGGACTCACAACATCATGCAAAGTCTGATTCACCCAAGTAGATCTTCCTGCAACGAATTGATAGGGGTCTAACCGGCCATTGTTATCGCGCGGCCAATCAGCGCCATTCCGGTTCCAATCGTAATTATAGATCACCGGACGAGTAGGGTCTCGTCGCAACTCATTGGAGGTTGCGGGACGACAGAACAACTCGTATTCATCGGAGAAATTGTTAGGACCATCATATACGCCATTCGGCGTCGCAACTCCACCGACCACGATTCCGATTAGTGTATTGGTCGTTGGAAGGTCGACAAAGTACTCGCCAACATCCCAGAAACCATTATATTCACCCGTGACAGGGTCTGGAGAATCGATAAACGGCTCGCCAGTATCATAGAAGAAGTCGCCATCGATGAATGGTTCGGAGACATCTTGATTCGTCGAAACGAGATCGCGCTGGTTCATATTCCCATCGGTGTTTAGATCATCATAACCTTCACCGTCGTCGTGTCTTCCGTTGCCATTCAAGTCGATAAATGGTTCACCAACATCATATATGCCGTTTCCATTGGTGTCAGTATAGCTTTCCCAAGCATCGAATCTTCCATTATTATTCGCATCTTGATACCGTTCACCGTCCCAAAATCCATTTCGGTTCCAATCCTGTTCTGGAAGTTGTGGTTCAGCACCATCCCAACGACCATTTCCGTTTAGATCGGTGTAGGTATCCCACGAATCGTATATCCCAACGTTGTTTGCACCGGTAATCGGGTCGGTACGGTCAATCCAAGGTTCAGCGCCGTCATAAACGCCGTTCCGATTCAAGTCAACCCAATCTTCCCCTCGATCCCATGCGCCATTTCCGTTCGCATCGTAATAACCTTCACCACCGCCATCATAAACACCGTTATTATTTGCATCGACAAAACCATCGGGAAATCCATTTCCATCTAAGTCTTGTCCACTAAACGGATTGTCTTCGACATCGGTACGCAGGGTAAACTGTCCCGGGGTTTTATTCCGCGGCTGTACAACGGTATGACTGTTCTGATATGTGAAACTTATGTTGTAGTTGGTTTTAGCGGACAAGTTGTTCGTGAATTGCAATGTCGCTGAGTTGCGTTTACTTTCCGCCCACGGTCGGTTATCGACATTGTACTTGTAACGGTAACCGTAATCGCCGCTTACATTTCCCTCACCGTTTGGATACAAATCCCATTTCTGATAGTAACCGGTATAGGTTACTGAAATCTTCTTAGCCCCCATGCTCCCTTCTTTGCTTGGGAACTGGTACGCAAGCTTCATTGTTACATCGTAGGAGTTGTTTTGCCGTTCCGGCAGATTGAGACCAATTCCCATGTAGTCATTGGAGCTGCGAGTGATGTCATACGGCAGGTAAGTATTCGTATAGGAAGCATTCGTTTGGAACAGGAAAGTTAAAGGATTCGAAAACAGCTTCTTTGTTCCCGGAACCGGTCCGCTGGTAAAGAACATGAACTTGTCGGTATCGAAGGAAGCGTCGCCAAATGGTTGGTCAGTTACGTATTCCATCTTGGCGGTATAATTGTCTTGATCGCCTTCCCGGAAACTAACGTTGACAACACCCGATAGCGCTTGACCATACTCCGGGGAGAACCCGTCGGTCAACAAGTTAACTTCGCTAACGGCAACCGCATCCAAATTGATGTTGGTGTTAGTGGCTACGATGGGGTCTCGGATATCGACGCCATCAACCAAAAACGCGACTTCGCCTTTGCGTCCGCCGCGAACGTGAAGAGCGCCTTCCCGGTCGATTTTCACACCCGCTTTGGTGCCAAGGATTCCCGCTAAACTTGTCTGGGTGGATTGAGTTAAATCCTCCCGGCGAATGGTGGAACCACCTTCAGTTTTGCTGAGTTCAACCTTTGGCCGCTCGGCAGTCACTTCGATTTCTTTCATTTGGACACCCTCTTGATCCAAAGAAACATCCTGTTTGAAAGTGACTCCCGATGTTACAATCACACCGCGAACGGTGACATTCGCATAACCGACATAGGAGAACCGTAACGTATAGCTTCCCGGCGGTATGTTTAGGATTGTGTAATATCCATCGATATCGGTCTGAGCGCCGGTCTTTAACTCGACGACCATCACCGATGCGCCAATTGCCGCTTCCTTGGTGTCTTTGCACATGACGCGACCGGATATTTTACCAGTCGGAGCGCTCAAAGCAAGATTTGCCAAAAATGCCACCAGCAATATTGCGAATAGCTTAGCACTTCTCATCGCTACCCCATTCCGAAGTGAGTTACCGTGGGTATGCGTTACCGCATGAAAACGATTTCTAAGCAGAATTGACGAAACCACCCGAACTACTACAGTTTCGTCAGTACGATATGATTGGACTCGTTTGCCATTGTTATCCGTCGGGCATCCGGAACGAAACCTGGAATCGTGCTTGCGAGCGATTTTTCACCTCATTCGTTGGATGACCGGCGACCGGTTGAGGCTCAGCTAACGCTGTGGTCCGGTTAAATCGAGGGATTCGGATGTCAACGAAAACCGTGCCTGCAACTTTTATAACTTGAACTGCTTCTAACTGTCCAAGAAACGAGACGGGAGCATACACTCGTGAACTTGTTCGCGAAGAGTACTCCGAGCGCTCGTTTTCAGCACCTAATAGAATGCTAATTTATGGCTTGGAGTGAAGAAAGTCAAACGACTCGCAGTTTTCAACAACATTCTAACCAGAAATCGAAAAGGGGGACAAAAGTCCCCCTTTCCATACAATTTCAGGAATACACCTATTTCTTCACGGTTACAGTGCGACTGGTCACTGAAACATAACTGGTTGCAATGTTAATAATCACGTCAAGCGGTTCTTGTGCCGTACGTACTTCATAATTCTGGGCGTCTCCAATCATATCTGTGACATTCACGTTGTTTAGTGGCACGAGACCCCAAAGGATGTACCACTGTTGTTTGCTCTTTGTGAGTCCTTTTTCAGGACCTTTACCCATAGTGTATTCGTGTGCGGCGCAACCAATCAAAAAGGATGCGACTAAAACTGCTACCAGAATGTAAACGAGATGTTTCACTACTAATCTCCTAAGTCAATGTTGGATGGCGCCGATAAACGATTCGATCAACCGACCCGCATCGGCTTCCGGGCTGGTTGTTACAACAAAATCGATCTGAAGTGGGTTGTAGACTCCCTTTGGAGTCTCGACGAAAAAACGAAAGGCAATTTTGTCACCGACAACTCTCTTGGCTTGCCAAAATCGCACATCGTTCGTTGATCGAAAGGTGGTAATCTCCGCTTCGGGAAAAAATGTCCGATAGGCTTTTTCGTAAGAAGTAATGAAGTCAATAAAACCGTTTTGCTTGTTGCCATTTTTTGGATTGGAAAGCATCAATAAGCTGTTCCCGAACCCTTGCAACGAGTAAACCGTAAGTAGTTCCGACGTGGGGATTTTTCCTTCGTTCTTGCTGAAAAGAACATTTTTTATTTTCTAGCGGACGCTGTCCGGCAAGAGAATCGCTCCTCGAGGAACAACGATTGTGACTTTGTAGTTCGAGAGTGAAACGGTAGAGTCTAATAATTCTGGGGTAATCGAGAACTCTAAAAGTTGAAATTCTTTCATTGGTTGCGCTTGCGTGCAACCAATGAAGTTTGTAGTGAGGATTAGTAAACCGACTAAAAAGAGTTCAAATCTGTACATGGTTTCTTCAAAACTGAGCGACTAAATATAAACAGTGTGCTTTGAAGTTGCAAAAAAAACAGCTGTTAACTATAGTAACTCACTTCTAACAACTGCAACCATCACTACCGATAGGCGTTTTTGCTCCGCTCTAAAAGCTTACGCAAAACACCAATTTCACTATACAAACAGATATTATCATGAATCATCTTTTCCGAAACTCTTGCAATAATCTCATCAACTAAGGTTTGATTTCCTTTTATGAGTGATCGGAACCCTTCAGCAAGTTTGATAGCAAAGTAGATTCCTGCATCATCGTTGCTTTCCTCCGTTTTTAGTTTCGTGATGATGGCATCCGATTCCTTCCAATCACCAAGTGCCGCACAACATGCTGCAGCTACAGCGTATAGCAATGGATTTTGTTTTATAGTAACCCACTCGTTGTCCAATGCGATTGCCTGTGAGATACAGTCGTTCGCTTGCGCCCAATCGGAACGGGTAATGTAACAAACTGCTAAATCAAAAAGGGCAACACTTAATATCGCATCGTTGTGTGCCCCACGATAAATCTCTACCGCTTCGATTATCAGACGCTCAGCTTCCACAAATCGATTTGTTGAAATTAACAACACGCCAAGATTCAACATGGCATATCCGGCGGAGTGATGGTCGTCGCTCGCTCGGCATAGTTCAATTACTTCCCGATAAGCTGCTTCCGCTGCTTCCGGTCGGTTATCGTTCTGCAATGCTAACCCGTAATTCGATAAAGTAATCGTGACAAATCTCCGGTTACCGATTTCTCGAAAAATCGCTAATGCCTCACCGGTACATTGGGCACTCTCTGCCCAGCGATTTGCCTCTAACAGGGCAAGGCCTTTCGAGGAGAGGGCGAGCGCTTTCTTGTTCTGCAGATTCATTTCCTTAGCAATTTCGATTGCCTGGTCGGCGGTATCGATAGCTTCCTGCAACGCATCTTGAAAGGTTAGAATTTTGGAATAGTCGATTAAGCACTGCGCTTCTTGTTCGCGATGACCGTCAGCCCGGTGGTACTCCAACGCTTGTTCCAAGCAAAGCTTCGCTTCCGACAATTGTTTTAGCTCAATATGCAGCACCGCAAGATTTCCCAGCATCAATGCTTCAAACCTTCGATTCCCGCACTCGCGCGACATCGATAACGCTTCGACGGCATTGGCAAGCGCCAATTCGTACTGACCTTGTACCTGATAAATGTATCCGATACCGCTAATCGATGGGATTACAAGGTCTCTCCGGTTGGCTGCGGTGTGAAGCTCGATGGCTTTCTGATGTAATTGAAATGCGGTTTCAAAATTACTGTTGTCCAATTCAACCGCCGCTAACATTTGAAGGGCCGAACCTTCCCGAACGGTATCGCCGAACCTTTGACAATGTTGGATTGCCTGCTGCAAAATACCTCGTGCTTGCGCCAGTTCGCCGGAGCTGCGATACTTTTTCGCTGCCTCAGTTAGAGGCAAAAGGATTTCTTCCAAGGTCGTTGGAATCGGGGCGGAAGGTTCGGTATCGGTCATTGGATTCACGCTTCCTTTGAGATTACCCGTGAGGAAAACAGAAGGAAATGCTCTTACACGGTACTTGCAATGCTCTATTGAGAAAGTATCGCAAATTCTCATTTGAAACAACGCATTGCGGGGTGATTCAAAAAAATAACAGGGGCGTGATAATACGCCCCTGTTATCCGGCAATTTTTGATTGCACGTCCCTAAAGAATGATTATCCGAGGTTTTTGATAATCGAGTCGCCAAATGCCGCCGTACCAACCTTGGTTGCACCTTCCATCAAGCGGTGCAGATCATAAGTAACGATCTTTTGATCAATCGACCGTTCAAGACCGGTAATAATGCTCTTGGCAACTTCATCCCAACCGAGATGTTCAAACATCATCACACCAGCCAGAATGACAGCACCGGGGTTAATCATGTCCTTATCGGCATACTTCGGTGCAGTACCGTGAGTCGCTTCAAAGAGACCGTGGAAATCGCCGATATTAGCTCCTGGCGCTAATCCGAGTCCGCCGACTTGGGCGGCGGCAGCGTCGCTCAAATAGTCGCCGTTCAAGTTTGGTGTCGCAATTACGTCGTATTCGTCGGGACGAAGCAGAAGCTGTTGGAAAATCGAATCGGCAATGCGATCCTTGAGCATTACCATGCCGGCAGGAGTCTTGCCGTCATGCTTTTCCCACACTTCATCTTCGGAAATCACTTGTCCAGCAAATTCTTGACGGGCCAACTCATAACCCCAGTCACGGAATGCACCTTCGGTGAACTTCATGATGTTGCCTTTATGCATCAAGGTTACCGACGGGAGCTTATGGAGAATAGCATACTTTAACGCTTTACGAATAAGTTGCTTGGAACCGGTTTCGCTGATCGGCTTGATGCCAATGCCGGAATCCGGACGAATCTTCTTACCCATTTCGCGGGTGAGAAATTCCCAAACTTTCTGCTGTTCCGGGGTGCCTTTCTGCCATTCGATACCGGAGTACACGTCTTCGGTATTTTCCCGGAAGATCACGATGTTCATTAAATCGGGACGCTTCACCGGCGATGGCACGCCTTTGAACCAACGAACCGGACGTACACAGGCATACAGATTGAGCTTTTGCCGCAACGAAACGTTCAAGGAGCGAATTCCACCACCAACCGGAGTAGTCAACGGTCCTTTGATTGCCACGAAATATTGTTCGATTGCTTTCAATGTGTCATCCGGCAACCATACATCTTTGCCGTAGAAGTCAACCGATTCTTCGCCGCAATAGATTTTCATCCATGAGATTTTCTTTTTACCACCATACGCTTTTTCAACGGCGGCGTCGAATACGCGAACGGAAGCTTTCCAGATGTCCCTTCCGGTACCGTCACCAGCGATAAAGGGGATAATGGGATTATCGGGTATGACCAAACTGCCATCGACCACTTTGATCGATTGCCCGTCCTTCGGTGGGGTGATTTTATCGTAGGTTGCCATGTTGATTCCTCGTTTATTCTTATAAACTCACCCTGTATTTGGCGTTACAGGGAAGAGATGTGAGCACTAATAAGATACATTCAGGTGCGAAACAGCACCGCTTTTCTTACTTCTGAGATTTTACGAAACTGAGTGTTCCTCCCGCTTTCAGGATGTCGATTTGCCGTTGTTCCTTCAGCGGGTGTTTCACGTCGTAGGATTCATTCTTCGTAACATTCTTCACGGTCAACGAAGCATTCAATGCGAGATTGCTGACATCGATTGATAATTCGTCGCCTTGTTCAATTCGATCGTAATCCGCTTCATTAGCAAAGAATAACGGCAGGATGCCGAAGTTTATCAAGTTCGCTAAATGGATTCGAGCAAACGATTTCACCAAAACAGCGCGGATTCCCAAGTACATCGGCGCTAACGCGGCATGTTCGCGGGACGATCCTTGCCCGTAATTGTTCCCGCCTACGACAAAACCGCCGCCAACTTCTTTGGAACGTTTCGGGAATGTCGGATCAACGATTTCGAAAACGTATTCGGAAATCTTAGGAATGTTCGACCGCAACGGAAGGACTTTTGCTCCAGCCGGCATGATGTGATCGGTGGTGATATTATCACCAACTTTTAACAGCACCGCGCCTTTCAAAGTATCACCCATCGCATCTTTCACCGGTAGCGGTTGAATGTTCGGACCACGGCGTACCGTAACCGTTTTCGCATCTTCTTCGGAGTACGGTTTAATAATCATACTGTCATCGATGAAGAATTTTTCCGGCATCGCAAACTTCACTTCACCAAACTTCAGATCGCGAGGATCGGTAATCTCACCGGCAACTGCCGTAGCAACGGCGACTTCCGGACTGCAAAGATAAGCGAACGAGAATTTCGTACCAGTACGGCCTTCAAAGTTCCGGTTAAACGTCCGAACCGAAACACCACCGGATGGTGGCGCAAAGCCCATTCCAATACAGGCACCGCAAGCGCTTTCCATAATCCGGAAACCGGCTTGTACGATTGGCGCAATAGCGCCGTTAAGTACCAGTTGGTTTAACAGCTGCTTCGATCCCGGGAACAAGGCTGCGCTAACCCGGGGATTCACTTTCTGACCTTTCAGCATTTCCGATACGGTCATTAAATCACGGTAGGAGCTATTCGTACAGCTTCCAATGGCAACTTGGTCGGCAAGTTTCCCGGCAACTTCACGCACAGTTTTTACATTGTCCGGCATGTGGGGACAGGCAATCATACACTCGAGAGTCGATAAATCGATTTCGAGAACTTCATCGTAAGTCGCATCAGGATCGGGTAACAATTCCTGCCACATTTCCGCGCGATCTTGCCGCCGTAAAAAGTCAAGTGTGATGTCATCAGAGGGGAATATCGAACAGGTTGCACCTAATTCTGCACCCATATTTGTGATTGTCGAGCGTTCCGGTACACCTAACGAACGGATACCTTCTCCGACGTACTCGATAACCTTTCCGACACCACCCTTCACCGTTAAATTGCGCAATACTTCAAGAATAATGTCTTTCGCGCTGACAAACGGCCGTAATTTTCCGACAAGGTGTACTTTCACCACTTTTGGCATATTGAGCCTGAAAGGAACCCCTGCCATCGCTAATGCAACATCAAGACCGCCGGCACCCATTGCCATCGTGCCAATTCCACCATTGGTCGGTGTATGGCTGTCGGAACCGAGTAAAGTTCCACCCGGACGACCGAATCGCTCTAAGTGTACTTGATGACAAATGCCATTACCCGGCTTCGAGAAGTAGATACCATACTTGGCAGCGATATCCTGCAGGAACAAATGATCATCGGCATTTTCAAACCCGCTTTGCAGCATATTGTGATCGACATAACTAACCGAGACATCAGTCTTTACGCGGGGGATACCCAGTGCTTCAAACTGCAGGTATGCCATCGTGCCGGTAGCGTCTTGGGTAAGAGTCTGGTCGATTCGAATCGCGATTGGTGAGCCCGGTGTCGTCCAATCACCTTCGATAAGATGTTTCTTTACGATTTTTTGAGTGAGATTTAAACCCATGGGAATGCTCCTAAAGTCTTCCGTGGAGGGGGGTTGATTGATGGAATGGATAAGATAATCAAATGCCGGAAGCGTCGCAAAATTGTAGTAAAACCATTTTTCCCCCGTCCAAACATACGAAATTTCACAGAAAGTGCAAAAATCACGGCTAACTTAGCGTCGGTAATTGAAAAGGGCGGACATTGATAGCCCGCCCTTTCGTTCCAATCGTGTTGTTCGAAAGAACTACTTCATAAGAATCATCTTGCGGGTCGCAGTAAACGATCCAGCTTCGATGCGATAGAAGTAGATTCCCGCCGATAACTCATTCGCGTTAAAGTGCAACGAGTATCGCCCTGCTGGGACAGTTTCCCCAGCAAGAAGTCTCGCTACTTCCCGACCCAATGCATCGTAAACTGTGAAGTTTACTCTTTCAGTACGTGGTAACGCAAACGAGAAAGTTGTCGATGGATTGAATGGGTTTGGATAATTCTGATCCAGTGTCACTGTCGATGGTAACGCGACATTATGCTGTGGTTCGCCGATAGCATTTATCGTATCGACTACCATCGTAACAGGAATCGTAACGGAAGCAAGGTTCGCATTCGTATTTACACGTATTCCAACCCGGTATGAACCACGTGGCATCGACCGGCTTGATAGGTTCACTGTAATAGATGTGCTGTCACCTGGTGCAATCTCACCACTTTCCGGTGAGTACTGAATCCAAACGGTGTTGAAAGCTACTTCAAATAGAGCAACGCGATCAACGCCAGCATCGGTTGTTAGAATACAAGCCATTGTCCATAGCATTGGATTCCAGCGCGGCGTCATTGCAACTCCAGCGGCCTTTTCACCAACATTGCCGATTGTCGCTACTAACTGAGATGCCCCCGAAATTGGATCGAGTTTAACAACGCTCGCTCCGTTGTCACTCGCGTCGCGTTGTAGCGAGTACAAGAACATCCCGTCGACATCCGACGGATACCAAGCTAAACCGTAAATATTACCGGAATTTGCGAACTGCCTGACTTGTTGACCATCGCTCATCTGAATCACATAAATTGGACTCATACGGTCACAGTAATAAATCAAACCATTCGCGGTGTCGATAGCAATTGCCCGCGCCGGGTTAACACTGGTCGGATAGCTCCGGACGATGTGACCCAAGGTATCGATCTGATTAATGTTTCGATCGGAAGAACTGTATAAATAAACGCCGTCCCATGCGAGGTCACGCCATCCGTAAATCGATAGCGTATCCGGTTGATTAAAACTCGTTAACAAGACGCCGTCACGGTTAAACTTGTAGAGTTTATTTGGGTTTAACCAAGTGTTGCCACCGGTTACCCAGAAGTTTTGCCCATCATACTCAACCCCGTTCAAGTTCATATCGCCTGTCAATGACGAAGCATTAAAAGTGAAGACTTGATCCCAAGGATTGTCGGTTTCGTCGATGGCATTACCGCTATTCACTGGACCTCGTGGCGATTCGCTTTCCGGGGCGCGATCTGCCGACAATCCACCGTAAAGCAGTTCGGAATTCCACGTTAACAAACCATTTCCGGTGTTGCGCAATGTGATTTGATATGTGGTGTCCTGACCGTTCGGGTCAAGGGTCGTCCGAATCGAATCCGGCGAATAGGAAAATCCGGGAGAAGTCAACACGAAATTCAACGTCGTAGTGTCGTCTTCCGTAATTGTGGCTTGCATTACTTCCGGGTTGAATCCTTCGGCAGTTGCGCGGACATTGTACTCGCCAATCAACACCTCATTAATAGTGTAATTGCCTTGGGCATTAGTCGTTCCACTGTAACCACCATTCAAAACAAACACGGTGGCATTTTCTACTGGCTGGTTGTTATCGGCGCGACGAACGTTACCCGTTAAAGTTCCTGTAATGAAGTTTTGAGCAGTGGTGAAGAGAATTGCCCGGTTGATGTTCGTCCCATTCGTGAACGAAGCGCTGCCCGGAGTATATGCGTTGAAGTATGTGTACTCAACGGCATTGCGGTAATCGTTGTCAGCGATACCAATCGTACAATAATCAATTTCCTGAGAATCATAAGCGACGTTATTAAACGTCTTGTACTGGAATTTGATCATCGCATCGTTGGTAAACGTCGGCCAGAATTCTTCATCGTAAATAATCGCCTGAAACTCATTTGCTTGACCGCTCGACGAATTTAGCTGGACATTCCAAGTGACGACAAACAAGTGATTGACATTGTCATACCAGTAATACACACCACCTGGAGCGGCAAATGTCTTCAAATCGTCCCAAAATGGAGCGACCATATTACGGGGACCTTCATTGGCTGGTAAGTGCCAATTCCGGAAATTATCGTAAATGATGCGATTCGGTTGTACCGTTGGATTATTCCGGTCTCGTTCGACACCAAATGCTAACCAACCATTCGAACAAACGGTCATACTATCGGTAAAAGTATTCCCGAAATACTGCACACGGAAAGGCAGGGGCAACGCGACACTCGCATCCTGGGTTTCGCCGCCGTCATTGATATTCAACCGGGTACCAAGCCCATGATTGATATCGATCCAGCTATAGGTCGGACACATCTCATACGATACATCTCGATCATCATATGCAAGATAACCGTAGCCATCGGGTCCGGTAGGATCGATTGAAGTTCGAGTACCAATTGTGATATTGAAGTAGACCGTGTCGCGCAAGGCACCGTTACCAAACGCTAAACCCATTTGAGCGATCGTACCGGGAATCGTCAAAACATTTGCAGAAATCCGGTATCGCTCCGTCGTCGGGGTTGTGACATTAGTACCGATGGGTAACGATGTCAACAACGCTTCCGAGGTGTTGATTGCTATGTACGGCGAGCGCGAGAATAGCGAGGTGTTCACTTGATTGGCAGCGATTGCGCCGATATTCCGCGATGTGACACTCAAACGAACAGTCCCACCCGGAGTGAAAGTAGTTGTTTGACCCGCTTCGTTGTAATACGCTGAGGAGATATGAGAAACATCGATTGACGATAAAGTATACGCGAGCCCTAAGTTGCGATTCAAGTTGGTATCACTTGCAGTAACCTGTAACCGCAACAGAATCGATTCACCGTGTGATAATCCTGCTAACAATTGCATCCGGAACGAGCCGTTCGCATTGGCACTATCACCGGCCGCCAAGGTATTCCACGTCTGAGTCGGATTGGTTATCACAACCCGGGGGTCGTCTGAGAACAATGTTGCGGAGATTCCACTCACCGCAGTAGTGCTGCCACGATTGGCAAGCATCACACTCAAGTCAGCGGTTTCACCCGGTGTCAGTAGACCATTACCATCACCATTGGTTCCACCAGCATTGTCATCGTCGATTAGAGTGCGAACATAACCGATGTCAGCGGGAGCTTGATTGACTGCAATGGTATCCACTATTGGGTACCAGTCTTCACTATGCTCTCCGGTTATAGTAAGAGTCATTTGACCAGTAGTACGGTTTGTCAAAGGCACGACTACCCGACCGGTACTATCCGTCCAAACCCGTGTGTAGGTTTCTGTCTGTCCGCCAGCATTCTTTTTCCATGCGGTTACCAGAACATCAGCAACCGGTTGAGTACCGCGGCGAACAGTAAATTCGAGGCGATTTTGACCCAATGAAATCTGTTGGGGTATCGTTGCATTTAATTGACGGGGGACTCCTGACCACATGTAAATCGTCGGGTCACCCATTAAATTGTTCCACTGTGAAAAACTAGTAACCTGTGAATTCTGGAATCCATTGCAGTTTCGCCATAACTGGAATTTTCCCTGCCAGAGCATTGGTCCCGGTTGGTGCATACCAAGTACACCATAACCGTAATAGATCCCGGTAGCAATGATGTTGTTCCAAGTTACGTGGGTACCAGAGGTGGAAGTTGCAACAGCTGATACTGCTCCTGCCGGTGCAGACGGACTACCCAAACGGATTAACGCCTCATGAATTCCACCAGCACCTGCGTTCTCCCAGTTGCCGGAAGAACATGTAATGTTAAATGCAACAAAACACTTGTTGACATTTTGATTTACTCCGGCGACGTCGCCAGTACTCATTTCACCGACATACCCAACCCGGTGGGCCCAATGTGTAGCGCCGGGATTCAACCGGGTGCTAATCGTTGCAGAACTCACCGATGATGAATGCTCATCGTAGGATGTGTTCGTTACACCTCGCGATTGCATCATGCTCAAACAGTAGCGGACAGCCGATTTATTTGAGAAAAGATTGTGTGAAGTTCCTGCATAGCCCCAACCTCGGGTAAACCAAGTGGTATCGGTCATTAGCGGAGTGCGCTCATAGTTCAAGCATCGATTGATATTGGTTGCAAGGTGAGTCTGGTTATCAACCGAAAATCTACCGATAGCAATTTCACCCAATTCATCGGTTCCGACTAATCTCGAGTAACCATGGTCACTACACCCGTATCCGCTGATAAATGCTGGAAAAGAATACGCACCAGAGGTACCGTCGTCACCAACAAAGATTACAAACTCTAACGGAGTTGATGTATTTGCCGAATTGTTGTAAACACTGAGGATGGAATCACGGATTACACCGCTGGTCGGTGAAGCATTTGATGGCCACAACATACTTCTTACCGGTCGGCCGGAAGCAATCTTCCAATTGATGAAAGGTTGAATGATTGTTTGAACGGTTGCATCATTTCGGGAAATGATTAATATCTGACCGGGAGGTGAATTACCTGCATCCGTCTCTAAATCTTGCGCTCCAATAATCTGAGAGTAAAACGCTTCAAAACTGGGTACGGGACCTGCAACAACTTCCAATTCATTAGGACCGACACCACCAATCGGGATCGTTTCGATTTCAATCGACTCGTATACTCGAACCGTTCGAGTAACCGGATTCACTTGAACCGGCTGTAATCCTAACAACGCTGTTCGTGCGTCGCGCAACAATGCCGGTTCACTCAAAGTTGCAAGCTCGCCGGGGTACCAATCGTCATTTGAGTATGCTGCCTGGTCGATTGTAAAAGCGCGCTCCAAATAGTTTTCACCAGTACGGGAAACATCCAATTCTGGTATCAGTTGTTGGGGGAATACATCAATGTTTGTGTATTCGCGGAATGTCGAGGAGAGAATTTTCAATTCGACATTGCCTCGGTCGGGTAACCGGATGGCGCGTGAGACAACCGGAACCAGCGGTTTGCCCTCTTCCCATCGTCGGGTTTCGCCATCGATATTGATAAACGCCCATTCCCGTTTTTCGGCGTCGATGGTTTCTAACGAAACTTTAGGATTGGAAAAATGGAGACGAAGGTGCCCTTTCCCAAGCACTTCCGTTTGTACCTGAATTGAATTCTCTGCCGGAATACCAAGGATGATATCGTCGTCAACCGTCCACGGGCGGGCAAGAGCCGATCCCATCAGGATGAATAAACATGCAAGCAGTACTATGCTTCCTTTTTTCATCTCACTCTCCTATTCGTCGAACAAACCTCAACAACAAGCTCATACTTCCCGCATTAATCATACTTATCGAAGAAATACATTTTTCACACACATCGCGTATCCAACCGAACTACTACAGTGGAACCGAGGCAAGATAGGGCAGTTGATTCCGATAATCCATAATACATTGCATATAAAAATAAAAGATGTGCTTCTACTATCAATGCATATAGACAGTTCAAATGTTATTTCTTTTCGATTCTAATAAAATAAATTCTAATTATCAAATACTTACTTCATTGTTGACTTAGCGGTGAAAAACTTCCGCACCACCAACCCAAGTCGATTTTACTGAATTGGTATCCCAATCTGCTGGATGAGTGGTCGAAAGGTCTTGGTCTAACAAAATGAAGTCTGCTGGGGCCTCTTCCGTTGTTTTTCCGGCATACGACCATCCCGCCAAGTGATGAGGATCACTGGAAAAAGCTGCAAGCGCTGTTTCAAAAGGAATACACTCTTTTGCATACCAACTATTTCCCAAACAATTCGAGTACCCGGTACGAAGTATTGCTGTTCGTAGTCCTGCAATTGGATTCAGGTCTTCAACCGGCCAGTCACTTCCAAATCTCAGTCGAACATCCTCCTCTGAGAGTGTGTGAAATGCAAAAGCATTTTCACACCGTTCTTTTCCAATTCGTGCTTCCATCCATTCCCGGTCACCGGCTAAATGAATCGGTTGCATCGAAGCAATCATCCCGAGTTTTTTCACTCTTTGCGGGGTATCTGGCGTCATTACCTGCAAATGTTCGATGGCAATCCGGGATGTGTCGAATCCTTCCACTTGCAGTTTCTCGGCGGTAAACAACAATTGTTCGCACGATGCGTCGCCAATTGTATGAACCGATGCTCCCCAGTTTCGTTCGAGACAATTCCGTAAGGCATCGTACACTTCATCGTTGCTGTGCAGCGGCATGCCGCAAGTATCGGGACGAGAAGTATAGGGTTCGCGAAACCAGGCAGTATGGCTGCCGAGTGATCCATCGAGAAACAATTTTTGGGTCGCAATGCGCAGCCGATCCGAAGAGTACTTCGGAAATTCTAAGGTGTCTTCGTTCGGCCATCCTTCGTTTAGCCACAAATCAATCCGAATCGGCAAGGCACCCGCTTCCGCCCATTGCCAATAGAGTTTCGCTAACTCACAATCCGCATTTTCTCCGACTCCGATAATCCCATTCGCATGAGCCAGTTCCGTCGCCGCCTCAAACCACTCACGATAGTCTGCCGGAGTCGCAGGCGGAATATATCGTTTCACGTTATGCACGGCGAATTCACGAAGCCAACCGTTGGGAATACCGTATCCATCGCGCTCGACTTTACCGCCTTCCGGGTCGGTAACCGGATTCCATAGGGATGCCAATTCCAATGCCGCTCGGTTAACAATAGCCGAATGGAGGTCTTTCGTTTCAATGATGACCGGGAAACTGCCACACCATTCGTCAAGTTGTTCACGCGTCGGATGCAGTGCATTTTGATCGAGCCCTAATCCAATCATCCAACCACGACCTCGCTTCGATTCCATTCCCTCGCGAACAGATAGTAACCGTTCGCGCATTTCCGCTAACGAAGTAACCCCACTGAAATTCAAGGGTCCTAATGCCGAACCGCCCCAGACAAAATGGGTATGGCTATCGAAGAATCCGGGATAGAGAAAGCTGCCTTCACCATCGATCACTTCTGCATCGATATTCGGATAAGGTTCATCAAAAAACCGTACGAATCTGCCATGCTTGATTTCTACTGCGCGCGGTCGATGAAACAACGGAACATTTTTTCGATAGACGCGAACATTTGTAATTAGAATGTGGTTCAAATTCATAGCGCAGGCATCTTTCGTTGCTGATGAACAATCGATATTCCTTTTCCGGTATCGGCATCGATCTCGATGATGGCGGCATTCAAACGGATATCGCCACTCGAGCCACCGCTTTGATGATTTAGAGTAGTGCGAAACCGTTTGATCGATGCGGCAGTATCCATCCCGATAACACCATCATGTGAACCAGTCATCCCAACATCGGTTATGAAGGCGGTACCTAATGGTAATATCTCCGCATCGGCGGTAGGAACATGGGTATGAGTCCCAGCGATGGCGGAAACTTGACCATCGAAATTTTTCGCAAACGCAATTTTTTCGGCGGTTGCTTCGCCATGAAAATCAACAAAGATATTGGGAGTAATCGCCAGCAGTTCTGGTAAAATGCGGTCGGTGGTTTGGAAAGGGCAATCGGTAAGCGGCATATACAACCTGCCTTGCAAGTTGAGAATCGCTACCGGTCGTTTACCCGGAACCTGAACAATCACAAATCCTCTTCCCATCACATCGGGGGGATAATTTGCTGGTCGCAACAACCTCTCCGCATACATCCCGAAAGCATCGGGGGCTTTCTCGCGGTCGAAGATATGATTGCCGCCGGTGATGACGTGAACGCCGGCATTAAGTATCGGCTTCACTTGCTTTATCGTGATGCCGCGACCGGAGGAAGCATTCTCGCCGTTGGCAATAACCAAGTCGAACGGCTCCTCTTTCAACCAACCGGGAACGATACCCGTTACTGCATGGACACCGGGGTCACCGACAATATCACCGATGAACAGTATTCGAATCAAGTTTTTCATAGGCGATGCAAGGTACAAGAAGACTATTCCGTGGGCAAACAAAAACCGCGATGGGTAATCGCGGTTCGCAAGTGGTACTAATAATCCGGTCCGACCAATCGCTCATTGGTGAGAGAACCACGCCTATTTGACATGGTGGGCACTTCCTTTAACGGGACTGACTTCCCCTGACACCGTTTCCGGGGGGGCATGTCATAACCGACAAACGCAAAGCTCCCTCTCCTCTCTTGTTGGTTCCTCCCTTTGAAAACACGATTGGACGGACAAGCCAATAAATTCTTATATGTTACCGATACCCGAATGCCCAGACGAACTGTTTGATTCGATTGCAGGAATTGTTAGACTTCCTCGTCGAGTTCACGACTCATTCTTTCGGTTAGGGCGCGAGCTTTGGATTCAATATCGCTTTTCAATTTATCGCGCTCTTCCCAAGCCATAAACAATTCATCGGTGAGATTCAACGCTGCCAGTACCGCAATCTTCAAAGGAGAGCTGCCATGGGAAAGCGTCTCCTCGACATCGCGCATCTTCGCATCGACGTACTCAGCGACTTTCTTGATATAATCGGCGTCGGCGTCGCCTTTTACGCCATACTCCTGTCCGAAGATTTTTACCCGGACAACCGTCGGTTGCACCGCCATCGTTCCGCTCTCCTTCGGTTTCACCGTCCCCGCCTTTGGTGTTTTCTCCAAAAGTCGCTCTGGAACGGTTTCCTGCGCTACAGTTCTTCCATCCTCGCTAAGATTGCTTCCACTTTTCCCCGGATGTTCTCCTGCTTCTGATCGGCATTCGATAGTTCGGATTTTGCGATAGACAATTCTTCACGGGATTGGGTAAGTTCGCTCTTAGTCGTTTCCAACAAACCTCTGAGATCGCCCAACTCGCCTAATAACTGCTGATTCGTTAATGCAAGTTGATCACGTTCTTGCTTGACCTGTGAAAGTTCGTCGCGTAACGAGTTGGTTTCGGTTTGTGATTTTGCCAGCTCGTCGCGAGTTGCCATGAGCTTCGCTTTGACTTGATCAAACCGTTGCTCGAGCGCTTCCAGTATACTTAAATCCATCGCTCCCTCAGTGGTACGGAACACTACCGAATTATTTTGTTAAAAAATACGAAGCCACCAAACTTTCAGTTGATTTATCAACGTTGGTTTCCAAGTCGATGACTACTGCCCGCTACGCAATTTTACTTCCGGAAGGTGCGCAATCGCTTCCATCACAGTGTTTAGAGCCCCATTGATCTCGGGTTCCGACAAGGTACGATCAGCAGCCAGCATTCGTAACCGAACTCCGAAGGCGATTGTTTTGGTCGCTTTGTCCTCGTGCCGGTCAAACAGCGAAACTGTTACGTCGAACGGTTGTTTGTCGATTGCCTTGTTCGCGCTGTCCAGTAACTGACCCGCTAAAAAGCTATCGGGCGCCAAATACGACAGATCCCGAACAACGGCGGGAAAACGGGAAAACGGTTGATACTTCACTTGCGGTTGTTCTATTGTTAACGCTTCAGCGTTAAACTCCAACACCCAAACTGGTTTATCCAGTTCAAACCGCTTCGCTACAACGTGGGCTTCCGGTCGTAAGGATTCCTTTCGGGTTGCTCCGGATATCCGCCCGGCAAATCCTACCGGTTTTCCCCCTACCTCCAAGCGATACGCTTCCTCGATTGGTCCAAAATAATCAATTGGGGACCATGTAAGCGAGTGCAGTTCAGTCTTTTTCAAGCGTTCCAGTACACCGATCACATCAGTTGAGTCCATTAATCTTGGCTTCGATGCGCGCCACCATTGCGGTTCCGCCTCGCCAGCCATCGCTATTGCCAGATGCCAACGCTCAGTCGATTGGGTGTCAATCAAGCCCTTACCGAAGACTCGGCCGATCTCAAACAACGCGACCCGCTCCCTGCCATGTCGCAAGTTATGTGCCGCAGCAGTCAATAAACTCACCAATAAGTTCGTCCTCATAACCGATAATTCGGGAGCGATTGGATTGGCAATTCTTACCGCACCATCGAGGATTCCCAGCACCGCTAAATCATCCGGATTTACCATCGAATTCGATACCGCTTCGCTGAAGCCCATCGACCGCAGGGTACCGCTCCAGCGTTGCCGGGCAAGCCATTCAGGATTCTGAGCGCTGTTCAATTGCACTTCCGCCGACGGTTTCGTGGGTATCTCACTGAAACCATAAACCCTACCCACTTCTTCGATTAAATCAATTTCCCGGAGTATGTCATGCCGCCATGAGGGGGGAGTTACTTCTACCGATATATCGGATCGTTGATTTGTCGCCATTCCCAAGCGATTGAGAATCGCTTCCGCCTCTCCGAGTTTGATTGTATCGTAACCGAGGATCGAGTGTAGTCTGGTCTCCCGGAGTGAGACAGCTGAGCGAACCAATTGCTTCGGATAATCATCAACTACTCCGAAATACACTTCGCCACCAGCAAGCATTTGAATCAACGAACAGACGCGATCCATTGCATAGATCACGCCATCGGGATCAGCGCCACGCTCAAACCGTTTCGACGATTCAGTGGAAAGCCCTAACCGGCGCGCTGTGCGGCGAATTGTTACCGGGTGAAAATAGGCTGCCTCCAGCAAGACATCGGTCGTGGTGTCGCGAATTTCGCTGTTCAATCCGCCCATAACGCCGCCTAAAGCAACCGCTTTTTCCGCATCGCGGATCAAAACATCTTCCGGGGTAAGGATTCGCTCCTCACCGTCGAGAGTCACAAACTTTTCTCCTTCGGTTGCCATTCGGACACCAATTTCGCTGCCGGAAAGAAACGCGCGATCAAAAGCGTGGAGCGGATGTCCGGTCTCGAACATCACATAATTGGTCGCATCAACGACTGCCGAAATCGAGCGAGTGCCCATTCTCTTGAGTCTTTCGCGCATCCAGAATGGAGAAGCGATTTTGGCATCGACTTTGCGCATAATCCGGGTGCGGTAACGGGGGCAGCCATCAGGCGCATCAATCACAACTTTTACTTGATTCGTTGCTGGCTCATCCAATTCGTCGATTGGCGTTGGCGGCAGATGAATTTCTCGGCCAAATTTTGCCGACAGTTCACGGGCAATCCCGAGATGAGATAAGCAATCCGAACGATTGAGAGTCACCTCAATACCGAAAACTGCATCACTGAGAATTCGCTCAGATAGCTGCTCTCCAGCTTCCCACTCGTCGGTGTCGCCAACACCCAAAACCCAAATTCCAGAATGATCATCCGACCGTCCTAATTCGCGTTCCGAACAGATCATACCTTCGCTGACAACCCCACGGATAGGACGCGACTCCAACGTGATATCGCCGATTTTCGTTCCGACAACGGCGAGCGGTACCCATTGCCCCACTTCGACGTTCGGCGCACCGCATACCACTGTCTTTGTCTCGCCATCTAATGCAACCGTTACCAATCTCAGTTTGTCGGCGTTGGGGTGAGGTTGAATCGCCAATACAAACGCGGCATACACCCCATCGGGAACACCGGGAATGGTCAGCAGCTCTTCGACTTCAAAGCCGAGTTGGGTCAATACATCGCGCAATTGTTCCGGCGTTTCCGGTAAATCGACTAATTCTTGTAGCCAGCGATATGAAATGCGAATCATTTGATTTCTCTTTATCCAAGTGATCTTGATCGTCTACGGAAGCTCGGTAGGACAGACACTCCTGTCTGTCCATGTTTCATGGGCGTATGCCATACGCCCCTACTGCGCGACAGGAATGTCGCGGCCACCCTTCTCAATTAAAACTGCGCGAGAAAACGAAGATCGTTCTCGTAGAATAACCGAATATCGTCGATGCCGTACAGTAACATCGCCAGCCGCTCAATCCCCAATCCGAACGCAAAGCCAGTGTACACTTCGGTATCGACGCCAACCCCTTCAAGAACGTTGGGATGAACCATCCCGCTGCCACCCATTTCGATGAAGCCACTCTGCTTGCAAACCCGGCAACCCTTGCCATGACAGAAGGGACAGGTTACATCAACTTCCGCCGATGGTTCCGTGAACGGGAAGAAATGGGGACGAAAACGAATGTTTGTATCAGGACCAAGCAATGCACGGTAGAACGACAACAACGTCCCTTTCAAATCCGCCATTGAAATTCCCTTATCGACACAAAGCCCCTCGACTTGATGGAACATCGGATTATGCGTCGCATCCGGTTTATCGTTTCGATAGACGCGGCCGGGTGAAATTATCCGTAACGGTACACCGCGTTTTTCCAACGAATGAATTTGTACCGGCGAGGTCTCAGTGCGAAGTAATTCCCGATCACCGGTGCCGGGTACGAGATATAATGTATCGGATTTTTCTCGGGCAGGGTGCCACGGCGGAGTATTCAATGCATCGAAATTGTAATAGGCAGTTTCCAGTTCGGGACCTTCTTCGACTACGAAACCCATCCGTCCGAACAAGTCGGCAATCGCTTCCATCGTCGCTGTGAGCGGGTGTTTGGTCGCAATGGGGTAAGGACGACCGGGCAGTGTCGGATCGAGCCGTGGTACTTTTGCGGAGACGATTACGCGTTTTTGTAAAGTTTCGATTTGCTCGGCGAAGGCGTTCTTCACTTCGTTCAACTTTTTACCAAGCAATTTCTTTTCTTCCGGCGCTGATTTCCCCAGTAAATCGAAGAGTGCTGCAAGTTCCCCTTTACGACCGAGAAAGCGGTTCTTCAGCTCTTCCCACTCATCCGGTTTTGCCTCGGAAATACACGCAGAAAACGATCTTTCAATTTCTAAAATCTGATCGGAAAGACTTGTCATAATCCCATTTCCTGTTATCTTGGTTCGTCAAATACTTGGAGAACCTACATGGAAGACTCACAACCCGGCTCAATAGTTTGGCACGACTTAACCGTGCCCAATGCGGAAGAAGTGAAAAACTTTTACTCAGCCGTCATTGGTTGGTCTGCTCGCGAACGCGACGGCGATTTCGAAATGACGTTACCTGAAACTGATAAAGCCGTCTCAGGCGTATGTTACGCACGCGGAACGAACGCCAATCTCCCACCCCAATGGTTGCTCTATGTAACGGTACCGAGCGTTCCGGTGGCATGCGAGCAGTGCGTTAAACTCGGCGGAACCATCGTCGACGGCCCTCGCAGATTAGGCAACAATATGTTCTGCGTCCTCAAAGATCCCGCCGGGGCTCATATCGCACTCATCGAACCGTAAAGAACAATGAAAAAGGGGAACCTCACTCGAGGCTCCCCTTGCACAAACGATGCGCCGATGCGCTATGCCCGGGCTGCCTCGACGAGGCGCTCAAAAGCGACCGGATCGCTAAATGCGAGATCGGCTAACACTTTCCGGTTGACAGCGATTCCTTTGACATCCAGTAAATGGATGAAAGTACTATAATTCATACCGAAGGGTCGAACTGCCGCATTGATCCGGACAATCCAAAGTCCGCGAAAATCACGCTTCTTTAACCGGCGGTGTTCAAAGGCATACAAGCGTGCGCGGTCAACGGCATCCATCGCTTGACGAATGCGGGTATGTCGGGTTCCCCAATAACCCTTCGCCGCCTTTAAAATCTTCTTACGGCGCTGTTTGGATGCAACGTTTCGAGTACTGCGTGGCATTTTTTCTGTCTCTTTCTATCGGGCAAAAGCCTATTGACGTTTCGATGAAAACTCTTAGGCGAGGATCAGCCGTTTCACGCGCAAGACATCGGCGTCGGCAACGATGGCATCGTGACCAAGGATCCGCTTCGCTTTTGCCGACTTATGTGTCAGCTTGTGGCGCATATGATTATGACCGCGCACAATTTTCCCCGTACCGGTAACGGTAAAGCGCTTCCGTGCGGCGCGATTGGATTTCATTTTCGGCATTCTGGCAATCCTACTTCTTCATTAGCTGCACGCTCATGCTGCGCGCGCCTTCCATTTGAATCGGTGTTTCCACTTTAGCGACTTCGGCAAGTGCCGTAATGAACCGCCGCAATAAATCGTCACCGAACTCTTTACGGGTCAACAATCGACCCCGGAACAAAACAACCGCTTTAACCTTGTTTCCTTCGAGAATAAAGCCGCGCGACTGTTTCACCTTTACATCAAAATCGTGATCGTCGGTCACCGGAGTAAAACGAATTTTCTTAACTTCGGAATGCGACTGTTTTTTTCTCGATTCCCGTTCCTTCTTCGCCAGTTGGAACTTATACTTGCCAAAATCGAGAATTTTGCATACCGGCGGGTTGGCCGTCGGAGCAATTTCAACGAGATCCAGCTCGTTTTCCCGCGCGATTTCGAGTGCAGTGCGCGGATCCATAATACCTAACTGCTCGCCATTCATACCAATGACCCGGATCTGTGGAACCCGGATTCGTTCATTGATGCGAATATTGCTTTTCTCGTCCGGTGGTGCTAACGGCGGTCTAACGGCAACTTCCTCCGAAACTTTATCTCATCGATCCGACGAAATGTTCGTCTCTGTCAAAATAACAACGCACGATTTCGCTTCACATCCGGGCGAACCCGGCACTGTGGGCGGTATAGGACTTGAACCTACGACCTCTTGCATGTCAAGCAAGCGCTCTAGCCAGCTGAGCTAACCGCCCGAATGAACTTGCCGACACTGCCACTCCCGGACATGCCTGTTCGAACATGGTGCCGAGGACCGGACTTGAACCGGTACGGATTTTACTCCGAGGGATTTTAAGTCCCTTGCGTCTGCCAATTTCGCCACCTCGGCAGGTCGGTGTAATGAGGCGGCGATCGGAATCGAACCGATGGATAAAGGTTTTGCAGACCTCTGCCTTACCACTTGGCTACGCCGCCGTCGACAGATTCGCCGTATAAATTAAAAACGGAGATACGCTCTCCGTCCTCGAAAGAGGGTCTCGCATCAGCCCGTCGCATCAGACAGCCGATTTGCATCAACTTTGACCGATACATTTGAGCGGGAGACCGGACTCGAACCGGCGACAATCACGTTGGCAACGTGACACTCTACCAACTGAGTTACTCCCGCGTGGGAACCTGTCGTAGTTCCCGCAGAGTGAAAATATAGAGCTTCAAGGATTTGATTGCAACTCGCTCGCGCGATTTGCATTTAGTCCGGAAGTGGAGCATATCGGGATCGAACCGATGACCTCTTGAATGCCATTCAAGCGCTCTCCCAAACTGAGCTAATGCCCCGCAACAAGCGTCCTCGTCTCAACCGGTTGGCCTCGAAAAAAACGCTCTTGCGACCCCACGGGGGTTCGAACCCCGGTTGCGAGGTCGAAAACCTCGAGTCCTAACCACTAGACGATGGGGTCGTCGCTTTCCGTTGTACGAAAAGCTCGGTAAAATAAAACCTCAGAAGCCGAATTGCAAACTTTCCCCTAACACCAAGTCTACACCGGACTCTCCGATTAGGAAATACTTGGAGTAAGCAACGGAAACGCGTACTTTCCCCCTTTCCTAAACCGAGATACGAGAAAAATGCAATGACGAAACAATCTGCCCAGTTTCCCACCCCGGCATCTTACGGCATCCCGGAAGAGTTGCCCGATATCGATTACGGAGTTATTAAGCGCGACGAGCACGCCCGTATCTATCGTTGGATGTTGTTGGGAAGACGGGTAGAAGAAACCGCGATCTCGCTCTACCGGCAAGGTAAGGTTGTCGGCGGCGTATATCCCGGCATTGGACATGAAGCAATTACTGTGGGTAGCACATTTCCGCTGCTGCAGGAGGATTGGCTCGCCCCGATGCACCGCGACCTCACGGCACAGATGGTGAAAGGGCAACCCTCAAAGTTCGTTTTCTCACAGTATCTCGGACGAAAGAACTCGCCAACTCACGGTAAAGACGGTTCTGTCCACCTCTCGAATTACGATTACAACATCAACGGCTGCATCAGTCACATCGGAGCGATGCTGCCGTTTATTGTCGGTGTCACCTACGCCGGAAAGCAGCGTGGTGAGTCGTGTTGCGCGGTTACCTACTTCGGTGACGGCGGCGTTTCCATCGGTGATTTTCACGAAGGAATGAACTTCGCTTCGGTAGTGAAAGCGCCGATTTTAGTCTTCATTGAGAACAACCAGTTTGCCTATTCAACACCGCTCGACAAGCAGTACAACATTAAATCACAAGCCGACCGCGCCATCGCCTACGGCATTCCCGGCATTTCCATCGACGGCAATAATGTGCTCGCCGTAGTCGCTGCCACAAAACATTTTCTGAATCGCGCTCGCGCCGGAAAGGGTCCTGCTCTCATTGAGTGTGTAACAATGCGAATACTGGGACACAGCGCGCACGATGCCGCCGATTATGTGCCCGGAAAAATGCTCGAAGAGTGGAAGAAATTTGATCCGATTCCACGCTATCAACGCTATCTCTTGCGGAAGAAAATCCTCAGCGAGCGGGAGTTCGGCGCAATTGAGGCAAGTGTCGAGGAAGAAATTCGACAAGGGGTCGAGTGGGCAGAGGCGCAACCATATCCAGCAGGGTGGGAAGCCGGCGAAGGGGTGTATGCAACAGGCCTCGCAAAACGCAGCAACAAGCTGTGGGAATAGTAGCGGTTCACAGGATCGATACGACTTTGTTATGTGTTGCGTAAACGCCCGTTCGCGCTTTTCACCTGCCGCAAAAAATATCAAGTATCGACAAATATCTTCTGCTAACTTGTCTCCTGAGAAAGGGAGACATCATGACCGAACAAACAACTCACCAATACCATGCCAGCACTCTCCGGGTTCTGCGATACCTCCAACAACACCTCGACGAGGCGATAGATCTGGAATTGCTGGCAAGTATCGCCGGTTTTTCGCCGTTTCACTATCATCGCATCTTTCGCGGCATGGTTGGCGAAACGGTAATGGAGCATGTCCGCCGATTGCGTCTGGAGCGATCTGCCAGCCGACTCACCCATTCCACCGATTCGATAACACAAATCGCTTTTGCAGCCGGTTACGAAACACTGGAAGCATTCTCTCGTGCGTTTCGCAATATGTTCGACGCCTCCCCATCTGAATTCCGCAAACGGAAACAACAATTGCTGTTTGGCAAACATCCCAGCGGAGTTCACTACTCACCCGATAACAAAACACTCGATCTTACACCACTCACTCAGAAAGGAAGAACGATGGAAGTGCATGTTGAAACCCTCCCCCCGATGAAAGTCGCCTATATCCGATACATCGGACCATACAACCAACAGGAAACAGCATGGAACCAATTATGCGGTTGGGCTGGTCCGAAAGGTTTACTTGGACCAAACACGAAGTACATCGCTGTCGATTATGACGATCCTCAAGTCACTCCACCAGAGAAACTGCGGGTTGACTGTTGCTGTACCATTGACCGCGAAGTTACTCCGGAAGGAAATATCGGAATTCAAACCATTGGAAACGGGAAGTACATAACGACGTTACATATCTGTACCTATGAAGCGATGGAAGAGACCTACACCTATTTGTTAGGACAATGGATTCCTGAAAACGGAAAACGACTCCGGCAGGAACCAAGTTTGGAGTTCTATCTGTCAGATCCGGATACAACGAAACCAGAAGAGCTTCAAACCAAAATCTATATCCCGATTGAATGACAACTTTCTGGTTTGAGCAAACGGAGCGTTGTTTTTACAGCGCTCCGTTTTGTGCGGATATAATCCCTCTACTGAATCTTCCCTAATTTTTGTAAGACCAATAAATAATACTGCGACGCAAACAATCATTTGTTTAGATTACTTAATCTCCATTAAGCATGATTCATTTTGCATTTATGAGTCATTTTGTTTAAATTATTGATATCT
>JAOTSC010000033.1 GCA_030247525.1 bacterium
AATGAGTTTTTCAATGTAACGACGCGCGATACGCTCGGATTGAAGTTTGGGCAATGGCAATACCCTCCCACCGTGAAGTATAAAGAGCAGGATGTCTATCAAGGGAAAGTCGTCGTTAAAGCAACGGTGACAATCGCTTCCAACGCATCGCTTTCGACCGCATCGATTCCGATTACGGTAGGTTATCAGATATGCGCGGAGTTCGGAGCGGAAACCTGCTTTATGCCGACCGAGCGGACTGTAAACTGGAAGGCGAAACGCGGCACTGCCGTTCCCAATGCCAGCGAACCGGAAGTAACACCCGTTCCGACAGCAACCGATACCGTTACCACGACTCCAGTAACACCCGCTACAACACCAGTGATTTCCACCCCGGCAACAACTGTCACGACACCGCCAGCCAACGAATCACTCGAAGATAAATTCTCCCGCGCTTTGCAGGAAGGGAGTTGGTTCGCATTCATCCTCGTGTTTCTGGGCGGGGTGTTTGCTTCGCTAACGCCGTGTGTGTATCCGGTGATACCGATAACGATGGGCTATATCGGCAGTCGAGCGGGCGGCAACAAAGTACGCGGGTTTACATTATCGCTTGCGTTTGTACTCGGTCTCGCAATCGTTTATTCGACATTAGGTTTAGTCGCCGCTTCGACTGGCGCATTGTTTGGCGCATTCACTCAAACGCCGTGGTTCCTTGGCGCTATCGCGCTGGTATTTGGCGTGATGGGCATTTCGATGCTCGGTGTCTTTGACTTACCAATACCGGGGTTTGCTGCACAAGCACAGGGAAATCCGAAGGGCGGTTACTTCGGAGCGGCAGTGATGGGGGGGCTCAGCGGATTAGTCGCTGCGCCGTGTGTCGGGCCCATTTTAGTAGCGTTGCTTGCTTGGGTAGCACAGTCGGGTAGTCTCCTTTTAGGATTTTTCCTCCTCTTCACTTTCTCGATGGGGATGGGTTTGTTGTTCATTGCGATTGGCACCTTTTCTGGATTGTTGCAATCATTGCCGCAAGCAGGCGAATGGATGGTTGCTATCAAGAAATTCTTTGGCTTCGCACTCCTCGCCGGTGCATTGTATGTACTCAAACCATTCATTCCCGATGGTATAAATTTATTCGTTTGGGCAATTCTACTGTCGTTTGGCGGAATGACGCTGTGGGGAAAACCGCTCACTCCCGAAGATGAAATGACACTGGGTTTCGGATTTCAGAGAGGCATGGCAATTTTACTGGTTGCCGCTTCGTTATTAACTTTGCAGCGAATGTTCTCCGTCGGTATGGGTTGGGAATTGGTTACTGTCCATAATACTGTGGCATCTACCACAGGTGGGGAAGGCGCAGGTGTCTCCGAACTCCCGTGGATGAAGAACGACGAAGCGGGCGCTTTAGCAAAAGCGAAGACTGAGAATAAACCCATTTTGATTGATTTTTATGCCGATTGGTGCGCCGCTTGTGTGGAACTCGACCATTATACTTGGCCTGATCCCACCGTGCAGAAGGCAGCGGCTGGTTTTATCGCATTAAAGTTCGACTTTACCAAACAAAACGATGCGACCAAAGCCTTGATGCAGAAGTACAAAATTCAGGGACTTCCAACCGTATTATTATTGTCGCCGGATGGAACGGAGAAAGCTCGTTTCACGGGATTCAAACCACCGGCGGAAACAGTACAATGGATGTCGTCAGTAACGTTTTAACCACTTGGCATTCACTCAAATTACCAGCCGCAATTTTCGCGGCTCAACATCCAAGAGACAGGAGTAGTGCATGGCAGTAGAAAAATGGAACGATGAGAAGTTCGATGCGGAAATCGGTTCCCAACAACTAATCGTAATCGATTTCGGTGCAACTTGGTGCGGTCCCTGCAAAAAGTTACACCCAATCATGGCAGATCTTTCCCAAGAATATGAAGGGAAACTTCGGGTGGTCGAGATCGATGTTGCCGATGCGCCGAAAGTCGCGCAAAAATACGGTGTATTCAGCGTACCACAGCTCATTTTTTTCCGGGCCGGTGAGCGGCTTGCCACAATCAACGGATTGCAGGCAAAAGGAAAAATCGCCGAACAGATCGACCGTTTACTCGTGTAATGGTTCATCGACTCGTATCATAAACAACAAGCAACTTTCAATGGGAGGGTAAAATAAATGAATAAAGTTTCATCGCGCTGGTTGGTAGTGGGATTCACTATTGTTAGCGCATTGGTTTGGTTCACCAGTTCAAAAACAACCACAGCGGTTGCCGCCGGTGCCGAGAAATTTCCTGCCTTTACGACAACCGACGTCGATGGCAAAACAATCAAGAGCACAGAGTTGCTCAAAGGGAAAATCTCAATCGTCAATTTCTGGGCGACCTGGTGTCCGCCGTGTCGGCAAGAAATTCCTCATTTCATCGAGTTACAAAAGAAGTACCAAGGCAAATTGCAGATCGTTGGATTGTCGGCGGATCGCGGCGCCGATGTCAATGCCAAAGTAAAAAAATGGGCAACGAGCAATGGGGTGAATTACCCGGTTGCTGTAGTTACCAACGAGTTTCAACAACCATATCAAAATCTGCTATCGAGTGACGAACAGGGGGGGATTCCCTATACCTTCATTCTCGATAAACAAGGAAATATCGTTACACGATTGGTCGGATACCGGGATATGAAGTATTGGGAAAACGAAATCCAGAAGCTATCCAAGTAGTCGGTTTTCCATGCGTACATGACAACGCACCGGCATACCCGGTGCGTTGTTTTTTTGCTTTTACTCGTTGGGTGATAGAACTGCACATCTTCAAAATCGGGATATTGATTGGGCAGTCGCCTTCAAGAAAGTTACCACAAGAGAATTAAAAAAGGGCGCTCACACGCCCCTCTGTTCTTTCCTGTGCGCAAGACTACTCTTCGTTTTTATTCGGTTGATACTCAGGAACTAGTTTCTTGATTTCTTGTTTCAACTGGTGGACGTCCATTTTAAACTGCTCGTCGACCAGTGTCAATACATCGCGATGGAATGTTCCATTGACACTAAGATTCGGCTTAAGAACAAACAAATTGGGTACTCGCGTCGGTTCCTCTTCCCCTTCAAAGTAGAGACTTTCATACATTTTCTCACCAGGACGCAAACCGGTAAACTGAATCTTGATATCTTTGTGGGGGCGTAGTCCTGACAGTTCTATCATATATTCTGCAAGATCGGCAATCTTGATGGGCTCGCCCATATCAAGTACATAGATTTGACCACCCTCACCGGTGGCTCCTGCTTGTAACACCAACTCCACTGCTTCAGAAATCAGCATGAAGTAGCGAGTGATATCCGGGTGAGTAACTGTTATCGGACCACCGGCTGCAATCTGTTCGGCAAATTTCGGAATCACACTACCGGAACTTCCTAAAACATTACCAAACCTGACAGTAAGAAACTCGGTTTTACTCTTCAACTGTTCGACTTGACAGATTAACTCGCAGATTCGTTTAGTTGCACCCATTACATTGGTTGGGTTAACCGCCTTATCGGAGGAGATAAGAATAAAGCGTTCGATGTTGAAACGACTCGCCAAGTGAGCCAAGCGATGTGTACTGGAAAGGTTATTGTAAATCGCCGCCCACGGATTCGCTTCCATGAGGGGAACGTGCTTGTACGCCGCGGCATGAAAAACTAATTGCGGCTTAAAACGCGTAAATACCGTCTCCATGAGGGGGGCGACACAAGCATCAGCCACTTGTCCGGTAATCGTGAGATCGGGGAATTGGCGATGCAGTTCCTCTTCCACTTTATAAATATTAAATTCGCTGGAATCGACGATTACAAGTTGATTGGGCTTGAATCCGGCGATTTGGCGGCACAACTCGGAGCCAATGGAACCGCCACCACCCACAACCAGAACTGATTTTCCTTCGATTAGATTGCGAACAGGAACCGGATCGAGGTGAACTTGTCGGCGACGCAGTAAATCGCGGATTTCAAAACGCCGCAACTCGTTAATCGTGATTCTTCCCGTCACTAAATCGTTGAGTCCAGGAATTGTTTTTACTTCAATGTCGCCGGCTTGCTCTTTGACGATTTTGAAGATGTTGCGGGCTTCTGAACCGGTCATCGATGGAACACAGAAGTAAATTGCATTGATCGAATGTTCTTTTATAAGCTTAGCGATACTTTCGCGATTGCCAAGAATTTTTTTATTGTGAATATACTTGCCAAGTTTCAGTTGATCATCGTCGACAAATCCTACGACAAAAATTCCGGAATCCTGATACTGCAGTAGATTTCGGAGCAGTTGCTCTCCGGCATCACCAGCGCCGTAAATCAAAACTCGGCGTTTGGAGTCCTGCTCAGCACTCTTCTCTTTCCGGTAAGTACTGTAATATCGTACCAGCAAACGAATACCACCGGCAAAGAAAATTACGGCAAAGAAATCGATTAGTATCACGGAACGGGGAATTCGGCTTGCTGCCAACAAGTAATTGGTTAGAATAACAGCGACGGTGCCAACTGCGGTTGCTTTCACAAGGGCAATTAGCGAATGTACCGCGGAGTAGCGCCACATGGTCGAATAGAGTCGGAAAGCGGCAAAAACGGATAATCGAATCGAAAGAAACAGCAACAAGTAGGGGGCAATCTGGTAGATCTCTTTTATGAAATCCGCCCAGGTAAAACGAATATAGTACCCGAGTAAAAAAGCGAAAAGACACGCGAAGAAATCGAGTGATAGTTTGATAGCAAGACGAGTGTTTGTACTAAGTTCTTTTATCATACTTCGTGTTATACCGGCGTTCCTCGCCGCCGAGCCTTATTGTGTTAATTTAGCAACTGACAACCATATCTCCAAGTATAGTATGGTTAGCACTCCGGTTATCCATCACCTTTGATGTACATCACTTAATCGCAAACTGGTGTACTGCAGTTCTACATCAGATAACCGATACATTTTTTTTGTATCTTTACAAATCGAGGCACATTATACAAAATTCCATTCCTATTCGCTAACTGAAACCGAGAGTCCCATGCCACCACTTAGAACTTCCGACGACATTGTTGCGAAAGCGCAAGAATTCGCAAAGTTAACCGAGCCTTTATTAGTTGCTGTTCCTGCCGCTCATGACGATGATGTTATTGGCGCGATTCAAGCGGCTACCAACGCCGGGTTTGTCCGGGCAATCCTAATCGGCGATGAAGCAAAAATCACTCACTTCTGTTCTGAGTTAAACGTTAATCTGGATCATGTGGAAATCATACCATCACCCGACGATGCGTCCTCGGCGAAGCTCGCATGTCAACTGGCAAAAGACGGTAAAGTAAAGCTGATTATGAAAGGGAATCTTCCTACCGGTAAGCTCTTAAAAATCCTTCTGGCTAAGGAGTATGGACTACGACGGGGAAGAATTCTTTCCCATGTCGCTGTCCTGTCAATGCCGCATTTTCCCCGTCTGTTGGGTATTACCGATGGTGGGATGGTTGTTGCTCCCGACGAAAAAACCCGTCCCCAATTGGTGGTGAACGCCATTGAAGTTTTCCATGCGTTGGGAATTGAAATTCCAAAAGTGGCACTACTTGCCGCTACGGATGATGTCGTTCCCGGTGTGCCGATTACCAGAGAACTGGCGGCTTTTGCCAAAGCGTGCGAGCGCGGCGCGATGAAACACGCCATCGTCGATGGGCCTTTAGCTTTCGACAGCGCAGTCTGGCCGGCAGTAACCGACAAACTACCATTTGCGTCGCGGGTCGCCGGTAGTGCCGATATCGTGGTGGTCAGTGCAATCGAAGTTGCGAATATTGTTGTGAAAGCGTTGGACATTCTTGCCGATGCCGTTTTCGCAGGTGTTATCATGGGAGCGAAAATCCCTGTAGCACTGGTGAGTCGTTCCGACACCGCCCGCAACAAATTGACTTCGTTGGCGTTAGCCACTTTAGTCGCTGCCAGCAACTCGAGGAGACAATCATGATTGCGCAGAACCAATACGATCCCGAAGCCGCATTACGCGATTTTCTGAGTACACACTCACACAATGTTTCACAGAAGCGATTGGGGATTCTACTCCCGGCACTACCTGATACTGCCGCAATTGTCAGAGAGTTTCACCCCAATGGGATGATACAACCGGTTTTAATCGGTACGGAAGAAGAGTGCGCGTTGTTTCAGCACATGGCAGGACTCGCCAACATCGATGTAATCTCGTGTGAATCTTCCATCGAAGGTGCAGCAATAGCAGTTGAAACAAAACGCGTCGATATTCTGCTTCGTGGAGAAACTGGGGTTCATGCTCTGTTACAGCGGTTGCTTACCGTTCCAGAATTTCGTTACGGTTGGATCTCGCAGGTTGCGTTGCTCTATCCGCCTAAGTTGAACCGGCCGCTGTTGCTCTCCGACGGCGCGGTAACCTTGCAACCGACATTGGATCAAAAAATCAAGATTGTGGAAAATGCATTGAAAGTCGCACGAACCCTCCGATTCGATCCCCCGAAAGTTGCTTTGTTAGCTGCCGTAGAGACGATTTCCGCCGATCAAACAGTGGGAATGCACGATGCGATTCTGGCAAAAATGAGCGAACGCGGACAATTTGGTAACGCATTACTCGACGGGCCGCTTGCCTTGGATTTAGCGCTGTCGGAAGAAGCCGCTATCAAGAAAAAGGTGAAGGGAGCGGTTGCAGGAAAAGCCGACATATTGATTGCTCCGACTTTGGAAGTTGGGAACGCTTTGTACAAAGCTTTGATTACCTTAGCTCATTCGGCTTCCGCGTCGGTTGTGGTGGGAGGATCAGTTCCAATCGCATTACCCTCACGTTCCGATCATCCGTCGGCTCTCTTGTTTTCAATACAACTATCGTGTATCGTATCATAACAAAACTATGTTTCATTCACTTTACTTCGGAAAAAGTGGGTTCATACCCTTAATGAATTGAAAGAAAACGGAGGTACAATGAAACGTTGGCTAATCGGCTTCTTGTTAGGAGCAACCATTTTGTCCTTCAGCGGATGTAATCTGTTCGGTTGGACACAACAACCGACCAGTGCATCCGATTATTTGAATGAAGGGCGACAGAAACTGCGCGATGGCGACTACAGCGGTGCCTTAAACGATTTTCGCAGCGCTGTGAATGAAGACCCGAACAATTCAGAGGCTCGTTATGCTTATGCAAAAGCGCGCCTACTGGTATCGGGAATTACCTCATTCGATATCCTCACCTCACTGTCTCAATTCAGTTTCAATTCCGGCGATTCAATTCCATTCTTCCGAACAACGGATGATTATTGGCCAAACCTGCGAGCAACAGAATTGTTGGCGACCCTTAACGAAGTAAATGAGATGCTCGCTCCAATTTTTGCCGGGCAGACCAGCGGGCATATCCAACAGCGCGACGTGAACCTTGATTTCGGGTTATCGCGCTTAGTATTCGGACTCACCCGTTTACGCGACACCAACTTGGATAACGTAATCGCAAGCAACGAATCGCAAGTTTCGATGGTTTGGTCGGGGACGTCATTCGATTTACGGGGCGTCGAACGGGTCTGTCAAACCAACGGTTCCCGCGCATTAGATTCATTGATGGGGAACGTCAGCCTGTTTTGTGGCGATCTGCGCAACATTATTCGCGATATCGTTTCGGAGTATCAGGAACCGGGCGAAGCAGGATTCGATTCGCAGGGACTCGATAGCGTTGCCTCGGCGATTCGCAATACCATCGACCGTTACCGGATTGCCGATGCCACCGACAACAACAACAATGGTTACTTAGATGAAATGATATTAGCTTCAACCGAAACGAGTGACCCAACTTTCTACTTAAGTGCGTTTATGTTCCGTTTCAGTGGTACTCGCATTGACTCCACATTCATCACAGTACCGATGGATGGTATCGACTTTGCCGGATCGGCATGGGATAGTCCACGTCCTTGGACGCAAGCGTGGGTCGATTCCCTCCGCAATGTGACCGATGGTTCCGGAATGACTTATCTCCGGGCGTTAGGCTATACGGGAGCGAGGTAACCAATGAAAAAAGCATTCCTACTTCTATTGACATTCGCATTGGCAGGTTCTGTTCTTGCAGCATCGGCACCAGCATTCCGGAAAGGCGCCGCCGAACTTGGTATCGGTGGTGCAACTTCGTTATACGGTTACAATTCGAGCGCGGTGATTTATAATCCGGCGTTACTGAACCGGGCGAAATTTAGGCTCGACGTCTTGAAAATTGGTGTGATTGCCGATAATGAATTCCTCAATTTGGTGAAGTTCATTGAAGACCACCAAACTGAGTTTTCAAAGTTCGACTCGCTTTCCCGACAAGAGCAACACGCATTTCTGGATGATATGGCGCAGTTTGACGACCGTTGGTACGATGTAAACATCTCACCGATGTTTGGTCTCACTTTCAAACATTTTGGTCTTGCTGTCGCATCACAGACTTCTCCCGCCGTAAAACTCGATCGGGGAATTTTGATGCCAGCGGTGGGACTCAAGGGATACAGCGATGTCTCCATTTATGCCGGTTACGGAAACCAACACGAATGGAAAATTTTGGGGAAGCCGCGATTAATCGAATATGGCGCTACACTAAAAATCATTAGCCGACGCGAGCTACCGGAGAAACGCATTCCTGCAACGCAAATCGGCAGTGAATCTGATGTCATGAAAGAAGTGCAGGACGATTTGAACAAGAAGCGCAGCGGTGTTGGTATCGATGCCGGTTTCGCCCATAAGTTCAATCAAACAACCGAAGCCGCCGTTGTGATTCACGATTTGTTGACCTCGTATGATGGCAAAATCATGACTCCGAATGTTGTGATCGGCTCCAAGTACGATCTGAAAGACAAATTGATACCGAATGCGAAAGCGGTAAGCCGGTGGATTGCCGTTGCCGAAATGGAAGATTTCTTCAATGGACAAGGTACGGCATTCTTCTACAAGTGGCACCTTGGAACCGAGTGGACGCTGTGGAACCGGTTGTTATTGCGCGGCGGCTTCAACCAAGGGTATCCGGGCTATGGACTTGGACTCGATCTCTATATTTTAAAGCTCGACTATACCTATTACGGCGAAGAAATGGGTACGAAACCGGGGCAGCTTGAATCGTACAAGCATTTCCTCCAGCTTAGTTTAGGGTGGTAATCGACGGAATATTTTGTGACCATGTGAAAAGAGGTAAAACGGGGTGAAGTGACTTCACCCCGTTTTTTTTATGTCGAGGTAAGTTCTTATGGAAATTGTGAAAAAACTGTTGTATTTTCTCTTTGTGAAGGTTTGATGATTAGGGAGGTTTGGATGAAACTGTCGCTTCGTTGTTTACCGCTTTTACTCGTCTTCTCGATCTATCTACCAGTCTATAGCCAATACAATTGGGAACCGGCGAATGGGCCGTTCGGCGGCACCGTGACCGCGCTCGGTTCGACACCGAATGGAAGTCTGCTCGCTGTTACTGAGAACGGATTGTTCCGGGCAAACAGCAGCGCGCAAGCTTGGACGAATTATGGTTACATCGGCTGGGAATTTCACGATTTCCAATTTGCAAATGGTGTAACCTATGCACTCCTACGCAACAACGACATCAACACAGTTTACCGCTCACTCAATAACGGCGCAGTCTGGGAAACTTGTAATCTCACGACCACCAGCGTTAATCCATTATTAGTGGTACCGGACGGAAGAGTGTTCTGTAATCAAAACGGATTGCTGGTTGCATCACGGGATAGCGGCATCACCTGGGATACGATTGCGCAACCTCCCATCGACGTCTCGGAAAAGTATTGGTTGGGTGGAGTAACCAACGATACAACTGTTCAGGTACTACTCTATACTTATCGTAATTCGCAATCGATTCTCTATCGTGCGACCGATGGTAACCAATGGGACTCCCTCACGACGGTAGCATGGCGGATGAGAGCGCAGGATATGGCGGTCGTTTTCCGCGATACAATCTACGGCTCGTTCAGTAATTTGCAATATCGCTCAGTCGATCATGGCATCACGTGGGTACGACCGAATATATCCATGAGTAATGTGGTATCGATGGCTGTTAGCTCCGACCGTCACCTGTATCTTGTCCTATACAACTCTGTCTACTATTTCTCCCGCCTACCCATCGATGACTTTTCCGCGAATTGGCAACAAGTTGGCAGCAACTCTATCGACTATCGCGCGGTGCTTGCCTCCGAACATACCGTTAATGTGTATGCGGCAAGCAACTACTACGGTGTTTTCAAAGTCGGCGAATCGCTCCCGTACAACACCGGATTATCAGGGTCTCATGCGAAACGGTTCGCCGGTACTGCCCGCGATACGCTCTTTAGTCTGTACAGTGGGATGGTATTCCGGTCGTCGAATAACGGGAATAGCTGGACTCGCATTACCCCAATGGGGCGACAACATCGTTGTTTTACGCTCGCGAACGACGGCGTGATGCTGGCGGGCGCGTCGAATGCGTTGTACCGTTCTACCGATGGCGGGTTGAATTGGCAATATGTCACTTCGATTGGCGGCAGTGGAATGAGCGTTGTTGAGAAAGCGCCCAATGGTACACTCTACGGTATTTCCAACGGACTCATGAAATCGACGGATAACGGTATCGTCTGGTCGCGGGTCGCGTATGTTACCGAGGAGGTTTTGTCGTTAGGATTTACCGAAACCGGCGGGATCCTTGGCGGTACGGCGCATGGAATTTACTACTCCAACGGAGCGTATGGCAGTTGGTCCTACCGTTCACTCAGCGCATTAGAAATACGCGGCTTTGCCCATGACACTTCCGGCGCGATCTATGCCGCTTGCGTCGATCCGGTCGGCACCGGTTCGCGAGGCGGTCTCTATAAATCGGACGACAACGGTGCGACTTGGCGGCAGTTATCGCCCAATCAAAGTGTGTATGCTCTCGCGACCAATTACGAGGGTCAGATTTTCTTTTCGACGGCAACGACAATCTATCGCATGCAGCCGAATGGCGGTTATCAACCCTTTACCAATGGTCTACCGGCAAATGTAACCGCCACCTGTTTCTTCCTGCATCCAATATCGGGGAAACTCTTTATGGGTACGCCGCGCAACGGCACCTTCCGAACTGCGCAGATGATTACCGGTGTATCGGAGTCGGAATCGCAAAGGAAACAGCTACCGGTTAGCCTGAAAGCGAATTACCCGAATCCATTTAACACGCAGACGAAACTAATTTTCGCGATGCCGTACCCCGGAAATGTCAGTGTAAATGTGTACGACATCACTGGCGCAGAAGTCGCGAATCTCTTTTCCGGCAAATGGCATCCCGGTTATCAAACGGTAGTCTGGTCACCCGGTAATCTAACCAGCGGAATTTATTTCTGCCGGTTGGAGAGTGAACGAAATATCGTGATCCATAAACTCACTTATTTGAAGTGACAGATCGGTCTAATAAAGAAACCGCCGGGGAATATTCCGGCGGTTTTTTGGTTTGAGTTATCGCATACAAGTAGTCGCGTGCTGGTAGCCGCAGGCTTTAGCCTGCGTCCCCCGTAATCTCAAAATCAAGCGCGGGCTAAAGCCCACGGCTACCAATAGAAATACAATTCCGTGTATAACTCATCCTAATGAGGAAAGATGCTCTTTCATCAATTGGATCTGTTCTTCCAACCGGTTGCGCGATTCGACGATCACTTGCACCGCTTCCGGTTTAGCTCGACTCACGAAATTCTCGTTGGCAAGTTGCGCGTTCTTACCGGCAATCTGTTTATCGAGTTCCTCAAGTTTCTTCCGCGCTTTCGCCCGTTCCGCTTCGAGATCGACGAGACCGGCGAGCGGAATGTAAACCACCGTTGGACCAAACGGCAGCATGAACGACGTCGATTGCTCCGGGCGGGGAAGATTCTCGCCGATTGTCAGCTCCTCTAACTTTGCCGATTGCTTGATGACGGTTTCCATCTCCTGCAGTTCCAAGCGTACATCGTGCGAAGAAGTCGAACACATCACTTTCAACAACGTCTTATCGGTTAAGTTCACCGCGGCGCGAGTTGCTCGAATATTGCGTACAAGTTCCATCGTCAAGGCAAACGCCTGTTCGATATGTAAATCAATCCAGAGCGGATTCGGCTCCGGCCAATTCGCCAACATCAACAATGGACGGGGCGGGTTGTAGTTCGAGTGTTTCGCCGAAGGGTGAATCTGCCATAGTTCTTCCGTGATATGCGGCATGTAAGGATGCAGCAGTTTCAGGAAGGTGTGAATCGTATGGTCAAGCACACAGCGCGCCTCGAACGCTGAACGCTTGGCGGCATCGTCGGCGTCCGGCTCATTGCCCGCTCGCAACCGCGGTTTGATTAATTCGAGATACCAATCGCAGAATTGGTTCCAGAAGAAATCGTATAGCGCGAGCGCCCCTTCACGTAACCGGTACTCTTCAATCGCTCCAGTCACAGTGCCGGTCACAGTCTGTAATTGCGATAGTATCCATTTGTCTTCCCGCATCGTGAATTTGTGCGGCATTGCTTCCGGTTCGGGGTGCGCATCCAATGCCTGATACACGAAGCGCACTGCGTTCCAGATTTTATTCGCGAAGTGCTTGCCCATCTCCATCCGGTCGGCGGCAAGTTTGATATCCTGTCCTTCGGTAGCGAGCATCATGAGTGAGAACCGCACCGCATCGCAGCCGTACTTATCGATTAGATCGATGGGATCGATCCCGTTCCCCAACGATTTCGACATTCTCCGACCTTGATTGTCAAGTACGGTGCCGTGAATATACACCGTCTCGAAGGGACAGTCGGTCGGCACCTCCTCACCATCGATGCGAATCGTTCCGGTGTGAGGTTTGAATTTCTCACCCATCATCACCATCCGCGCCACCCAAAAGAAGATGATCTCTCGCGCGGTGGATAAGAGATTGCCGGGATACCATTTCTGTAAATCGTTCGTATTCTCCGGCCAGCCAAGCGTTGAGAACGGCCAAAGTTGCGACGAGAACCACGTATCGAGGACGTCGGGATCTTGGGTCAAGTTTTTACTTTGACAGACCGGGCACTCGGTTGGGTCTTCCCGATATGCGGAGACATGCTCACAATTATCACACGTCCAAATCGGAATCCGATGACCCCACCAGAGTTGGCGGGAAATACACCAGTCGCGCACATTTTCGAGCCACCGTTCGTAAATGTGACCATAACGCGCCGGCACAAACTTCAACCGATCGTCGCGATAGGCTTGCAGCGCTGGTTGTGCGAGCGGTTCCATTTTCACGAACCACTGTTCGGAGAGATACGGTTCGATCACGTCGTCCGTGCGATAACAATGCCCCACCGCATGTTTATACGGTGTTTCTTGATGCAGGAGACCTTGCTCTTTCAAGTCGGCAATTGCAGCATCTCGACACTTAAACCGATCCAAACCACGATACTTCTCCGGCACATTTTCGTTCATCGTACCATTGGTGGCAATCACGCAGAATGGTTCGAGACCGTGCCGTTTTCCTGTTTCAAAGTCGTTGGCATCGTGTGCCGGCGTGATTTTCAAACAACCGGTTCCGAAATCAAGCTCCACCGCTTCATCGGCAATCACAGGTATCGTACGGTCAGTTAGAGGAAGTCTCACTTCCTGACCAATGAATCGATTCCAACGTTCATCCTTCGGATGCACCGCTACCGCCATATCGCCAAACAACGTTTCGGGGCGAGTGGTTGCCACACGTAAAGCACCTTCGCCTTCCACCAACGGATAGTCGATTTCCCAAAGGAACGAATCCTCGTCGCGGTGTTCCACTTCGTCGTCGGAGATCGCACTATGACAAGTCGGACACCAATTCACAATCCGCAACCCGCGATAGATAAGCCCATCTTCAAAAAGCGTACAGAAGACATGGCGCACGGCATGGGATAACCCATCGTCGAGGGTGAAGCGAGTGCGCGACCAGTCGCAGGAACAGCCGAGCCGTTTCAATTGCGTTAGGATGCGATTCCCGTATTCTTCTTTCCACTTCCACACTTCTTCGATAAACCTCTCACGACCCAATTCGTGGCGGGATGATTTCTTTTTGCGTAAATCTTTTTCCACCACCGATTGCGTCGCAATACCAGCGTGATCGGTGCCGGGAAGCCACAACGTATCGAAGCCCTGCATCCGCCGCATCCGAATGACCATATCCTGAATTGTATTGTTCAGCGCATGCCCCATGTGGAGCGCACCGGTGACATTCGGCGGCGGGATCATAATTGCGAACGGTTGTCTGCCACGGTCGTGGGCGATGAAGGCGCCACTCGCTTCCCAATGTTGGTACCAGCGTTGTTCCACGCCGGTGGGATCGTATGCGCCGCCCTTCTTGGGGGCTTCGGTCGGGTTTTGCTCGGACATGATGTTTCCAATTTTTCGTAGGACAGACCACAGAATAGTCTGTCCATTTTCAATCCGCAGACAGGAGTGTCTGCGCTACGGTTTTTTGGCGTATGCCATACGCCCCTACAATGTTGGACAGGAATGTCCAACGTACGGTCGACAGACAGGAGTGTCTGTCGTACGGCACAAAAAAAACGGGGCGCTCTGCCCCGTTAAACACTTGTCAAATCGACAGGGCGCGCTACATGGGCGGTACGACGACCGCGACCTTTCCTACGCTGACACTGCCTATTGGCGACATGGTTTGTTCCTCAAGTTCCTAAGAATATAACCGGGTAAGACAACGAATGCAACCAAATGCACCTCATTATTGCGATTGCTCCGCTTGCTGCTGAATATATTCGCGTAAACTGCCTTGGTTCAATTTATCGAGTAACTCAGTCGCCAGTCGAGGGAATTCTCCGCCATCGGGATCGCTTTTCATCGTATTCCATTTGGAAAGAGCGGTTGCGGTATCCCCAGCAAAGAATGCGAGTACACCCTGCCGTAAGAAGACGCGATGTAAGTTCCGGCGCGCTTCGGTAAGCAACGGATTACGGGTGAGCGCTTCTTTGAAATGAAACTCCGCTTCGCCAAGTTCGCCCATCTCATACCATGCCGCACCCACGTTCGCGATTTCTCCAGCAGTATTTACTACTTGTTTGGGATCGATATCGACTTTGTATTCTTCCCTCAACAACGATTTCGCTAATGCGGTATCCCCTTTCATCATCGACAACAAGGCAAGTTTCGTATGAACGCCGGGAAAATTTTTACGGACGGCAAGCAACTTCAAATACGATTCTTCCGCTTTAGGTAAATTACCTTCCTTGTAATAAGCAAGCCCCAATTGCATAAGTCCGTAGGCACCATCGTTCCCGCGATAATTTCCCCAATTCACTTGCACGAGAATTGTTATCGTAATCACAGTGAGCAAAATCGGCAATGCTCGCTTGAGAGACTGTTTCCAGCGTTCCCAGAGTTCCGTTATCGTAACCGCGGCAAAGGGAATTAGTAACGGTACTATCGGCAAGCGATACCGCGCATTGATAAACACCAGCACAATTCCGACGATTAATCCTGCTATGGCAAGTAACAACGCAACGGTAATCCCCCGCTCGCTCGCTGGAAGTTGCTTGCGGTGTTTCGATGACACCCGAATCAAAATTCCTGAGATTCCCAACGGTGCGATAATCCACCATCCGACAACGAACATCGAATAGCTCCACGGAAACGCCTGGGCGAAACCACGGGGGTCGAAGGTGTTGGGAATCTCCAACGGATAGAGGAGCAGGAAAAATTTATTGAACAGAATTTGCAACGCTTGCAAGGGGTGCTGCATAACAAATAGTACCGCCAAGTTGCGATAGTAGGTATCCAATTCCGTCCAGCTAACGAGTCGCCCCTTCAAAGTTGACAGATGATAGCGCAATTCCGGAAATGTCCACGCGGGGCCAAAGTCTGGGAGAATCGCCGAGTAACCGTCGGCATCGGGATTATTTCCGATGTAGAGATTTACTCCGCCTTGCAGGGAGAGCAGCGGCTCACCAAACCGTAGCCACTGGTAAAGCGTTACCAGTAATGGCAAAACTGCAGTCGCACCAAGCGCGTACAGCAACGGCTTCCAATTTCGCTGCGATTTTCTCAGAAGTTGGTTTCGGAACGGGTACAACAACGATAATAGACCAGGTGCGGCAAAAATCGCCGTTGGCCAAGTAATGGTTGCAAATCCGAGCATCAAGCCGCCGGAAAGCGGTTTTCCGATGGATTGCCAGCGTTTCGACGGTTCCGGTCGCCCGGGTAATGGTGGTAACAGGATTTGGATTGCCAGTAGTAAAAATAGAATAATCCAAACCGGCGCTAAGATATCTGCTTCATGGAGCCAGAACATGCCGTAAGTGGCGGCAAGGATTCCGGCTACGCGTCCGGTTAATTCTCCCGCCATTCGCGCGGTAATCCGATAGATGAGCAACACGTTGAGCGATCCGACACACGCTTGGATGAGTCGAATCCACAGTGGGTCGGAACCGAAAACACTGTAAACTGTGGCGAGGATGTAAGGATATAAGGGAGCGCGTTCGTAAATTATGGCGGGGAAAAAACCATCCGTGACATACTTGATGGCAAGTTCATGGTAGGTAAGTGCATCCACAAGTAACGCCGACCAAAACGGCGTTTTCACCAGACCGGCAAGCCAAATACAACGAATAAGCAATGCAGCCGCGAACAATCCTTCCGCGAAGGATAGCTTCCGGTGCGGTTGTCCGGTCTCTTTTGGTTCCACGAGCGCTCCGACGTATTTTTTAAGTTGCAGAATTCAAAAGAGAAAAGCAAATGTCATTTTGGCGAAAACCGTCCGTACCGGAAATCGATGCTGTTATCCTACACGGGAAGATGAAAGAGGAGAAACCACCTCGCCTGCTCGATGTCCGGGAAACCGAAGAACATGAAGAAGGCGTCATTCCCGGAGCAATCTTAATACCGATGGGACAATTGGGCGATAAACTGAAACAGGTTGCTCCCGATGAAATGGAAGAAATCGTCGTTTACTGCCGCTCTGGCAACCGTTCATTATATTCGACGGAGCAGTTGCGTCATGCCGGGTATACCAACGTTGCTTCACTACAAGGAGGCATTCTTGGCTGGTGGCGGCAAGGCTACGAAATTGCCGAGCCGAAACCATAGTGAATTGAACAAGTTTCTACGTATTCTATGAAAGAAGAGAGTTTTATAAGATTCTCTCACCATCTAAAACATCTCCAAAAGGGATAAATCAATGGCAGACCTCGAACCGCGTGCCGGTTACCGCATTGAAAAAGACAGTTTCGGACCGATGTACATTCCGGATAATGTCTACTATGGCGTTCAGACCGTACGCGCGCTCCAAAACTTTCAAATCTCCGGTTTGAAACCACACCCCTATTTTGTTTGGTCGGTCGCTACGATAAAACACGCCGCCGCCCAAGCGAATTGGGAACTCGGCATGCTTGATGAAGAACGCGCGAAAGCGATTATGCAAGCTGCCGAAGAAATTCGTAACGGGAAATTCGCTGACCAATTTGTTGTCGATCCATATCAAGCCGGCGCTGGTACTTCCCATCACATGAATGTTAACGAAGTGATTGCGAACCGCGCGCTGGAACTGCTCGGACATGCGAAAGGGGACGAGTCGTTCCTTTCCCCCAATAATCATGTCAACTTCGGTCAATCGACCAACGACGTTATCCCCACGGCAATCCGCCTTGGTGGTCTTCGCGGCGCAAATGCGCTGTTATCGCCGCTCAAAATGCTGGAAGATGAGTTAACAGCGAAATCGAAATGGTTCGATCATATCGTCAAGAGCGCTCGTACCCACTTGCAGGATGCCGTACCAATCCGGTTAGGTCAGGAGTTCGGCGGAATGGCACGCTCGGTTCAAAAGTGCCGGACCCGGGTCGAACATGCCATGACAGCAATGTATGAAATCGGACTCGGCGGCAGCGCTGCCGGAACCGGCTTGAATACCCATCCTGAGTATCGACATTGTGTTGCCGAGAAGCTTACTGAGTTAACTGGTTATCCATTAACTCCCGCCCAAGACTTTTTCGAGGCGATGTCCTCGATGGCGCCAGCAGTGGAATTATCGAATGCCTGTCGCGCAGCAGCAGTGGAAATCGGTCGGATCAGCAACGATTTACGGTTGCTTTCCTCTGGCCCGACAACCGGTATCGCTGAAATCCGGTTACCGGAATTACAACCCGGTTCCTCGATTATGCCGGGCAAGGTGAACCCGGTAATCCCGGAAATGGTTAACATGGTTTGTTATCAGGTGATGGGATTCGATAACACTGTTGTGTTAGCAAGCGCCGCCGGACAGTTCCAATTGAATGTCATGATGCCGGTGATTGCACTGAACCTATTCTGGGAATTGACGATTCTCCGGACGGCAACTCGCCACCTCGCAGAAAAATGCGTTCGCGGCATCACTGCCGATGAACAACGTTGCCGCAATTACCTCGAACGGAATGCCCAGGTAGCAACCGCGTTGAACCCGGTCATCGGATACCTTAAAGCGGCAGAAGTTGTAAAAGAGTGGGGTAAAACCGGCCGGTCAATCCGCGCAATCGTATTGGAAAAACACTTCCTCAGCGAGGAGGAGGTCGATCGGATTCTTTCCCCGGATGCCATACGCGCAATGACCGAACCGGGGGTTGCGAGAAAGTAACGGAATTGCGGTATCGGATTTGAAAGGAGCGCTTACATGGGCGCTCCTTTTCTGTTGTTGTGTGTAGACACATGAATCTATCTCACAATTGGTAGCCGCGGGCTTTAGCCCGCGTTTCATCAATTTGTGTAGCCTGTGCGCGGGCTAAAGCCCGCTGCTACCAGCTTGAAGTATGAATAGCAAGATAGCTACATCTTTTTCGGTCAGTTTGAGCCGAATCCCGATTTTCTATATATTTATAACTAAGTCGAACGATCAATCGCGACCTTTGCCGATTAAACATTCGACGTAGCTTGCGCGGCTAACGCGCAGTATTCTGTTCATCCATAGGAGTAATCCGTGTCTAATAGGAAGTACAAGATAGGCTGGTTGCCGGGCGATGGCGTCGGCATAGAAGTATTGGAAGCAACCCGTATTGTGCTTGATAAATTGGGATTAAACGCCGAGTATCCGCACGGCGACATCGGTTGGGAGTTTTGGTGCAAGGAAGGGGATGCGCTTCCCCAACGTACCATCGATTTACTGCACAACGTCGACGGTGCGATGTTTGGCGCAATCACCTCGAAACCGGCGAAAATTGCGGAACTGGAATTGGTACCAGAGTTACGCGGTACTGGACTTATCTATCGCTCACCCATCGTGCGGATGCGTCAGATCTTCGATCTGTATGTCTGTTTGCGTCCCTGCAAAGCGTATCCCGGCAATCCCTTGAATTTTAAAGAGGGAATCGACATCGTTGTATTCCGCGAAAATACTGAAGACATGTACTGCGGCGTCGAATTCAATCCAGTGCCGGATGAGTTGATTAATGTTTTGACTAAGCTCTCGAAACCGTTCGCGCCGTTCAGTAAACTTGCTGGCAACGAATATGCTATTTCGTGCAAAATCAACACCCGCAAAGGCTCCGAACGGATTATCCGCGCCGGTTTCGAGTATGCCCGCGCTCATAACCGTAAAAAAGTTACTATCGTTCATAAAGCGAATGTCGTCCGCGCAACCGATGGACTCTTCCTCGACATCGCAAAAGAAGTCGCCAAAGAGTTTCCGGAAATTCAATTCGACGAAGCTAATGTCGATGCAATGACGATGTGGCTACTTAAGAATCCATTCAGCTATGATGTATTAGTCGCTCCAAATCTATTCGGCGATATCATCAGCGACCTCTGCGCGCAGTTGGTGGGTGGCTTGGGCTTTGGCTGCTCGGGTAACATCGGCGAGAAACTTGGCGTTTTTGAACCATCGCACGGCTCAGCGCCAAAGTACACCGGACTCTACAAAGTGAATCCGATTGCAACAATTCTCTCAGCAAAGCTGATGCTCGACAAATTGGGCGAATTCGAATTTGCAAAACGGGTGGAAGACGCTACCGCCGCAGTGATTAAGGAAGGGAAAGTCCGCACCTATGATATGGGCGGAAGCAACACGACAATCGAAATGGGACAAGCAATCGCCGACCGCTTATAGTTTGCGTTTGCGCTGACTTAGGAAAAATCGGGACAAGGGTGTATCGAATGGATATACCCTTGTTCTCGTTTAGGAAGTGAGGGTGTCAATGGACAGGGAGAGTATTGAGAACATCTTTTTCCATGAAGAACAGTCTTTTGCGAAAGCGAATCGCTGGATCGGTATCGCTCTTTTCTTGCTGCCGCTCACGATGGGGTATTTCGTATGGGAACAGATGATTCAACATCGTCCCATCGGTACTAACCCACCCCCTGATGCGGTGTTGTTGCTTTTGTTCGGTGTTATCGGCATCTTCGTTCCGTGGCTAATACTCTCGGCTCGTTTATGTGTTGAAGTGCGCGATTCCGGCGTTTGGTTCCGTTATCATCCCTTCATGTTCAAGTGGAAGTGCATCGGATTTGAAGATATTCAAAGCGCGCAAGCTGTTACATATCGTCCAATTCTTGAGTATGGCGGTTGGGGTATCCGGATCGCTTGGGGAAAGCGGGCTTACAATGTCAGTGGGAATGAAGGAGTTCTGTTAACTTTACGTTCTACAACAACGACAACCCTTTTAGGTTCGCAACAGGCTCATGATCTGGAGGCTGCGATTACAACGGCAATGAAGACAACATTCCATAGCAAATCAAAATGAAATATCTTTTTATCGGATTGATTTACTTGTATAGGATCGTGTTGTCGCCGATTCTCGGGGGACAGTGCCGGTTTCACCCGAGTTGCAGCCATTATGCCGAAGAAGCAATCCGAAAACATGGCTCACTGAGGGGGGGATGGCTTGCGATAAAGCGGATTTTCCGGTGTGGACCGTGGCACCCGGGCGGATTTGATCCCGTTCCATAAGATTCGGTTGCGAACCTATTCTTGCCTTCATACCTTACGCGCTATGGAATACGATCCGATAAAAGACAAACTCTTTCAGTTTACGAAACGCAGCATCACCCTGCGCGAAATGCTTTTTTTTGCCGTCGGCCATGTGTTTTTGCGTGAGCAACATGTCAAACGGCGGATCAAGCAACTCAAGCTGCCGAAAGCACCAGCGATCCTCGATGCCGGTTGCGGATTAGGGCAGTACTCGCTCTGGATGGCGAAACAATTTCCCGATGCGAACATCTTTGCCGCTGATGTGAAACAGCATTTTCTTGATGCTGGTAACGAACATGCGAAAGCACGTGGCTACAAAAATCTACAATTCGGTGAGTTGGATTTGCTCCAACTATCGGAAACCAACAAGTACGATTTAATTGTGTCGGTCGATGTGATGGAACATATCGAAGACGATGTCGATTTAATGCGGCGTTATTTCCGAGCGCTCAAACCGGGCGGTTTCCTGATTATCCACACTCCGGGTTCCGAAGAAGATTCCCGAACAACCACTATCGATCCGAAGTACCAAGTCGATGAACATGTCCGCCCCGGCTATTGTCCACAGGAAATGGATGAGAAGCTGCGGGAAGCGGGCTTCCCCAACGTTACTCTCTACCCCACCTATCATAAGGTCACTGGAAAGTTGTTGTGGTATCTCTGGCAGGGGATTCCATTGCAGCTCACCCGTCTCAGTCTGTTGGGTTATGCGTTAATCCCCTTGTATTTCGTGGCAGCGTACCCACTGGGCTATCCGCTCTGGTGGCGCGATCTGCATCTGCCACTCAAAGAAGGCAGCGGTTTAATCGCCGTCGGTAAAAAGTAGTTTTTTGTTGATTTTCTTAAGATGAGGCGGAACATTGTTCCGCCTTTTTTCTGTGTTGGGTTACATCGCTCTCCTTTTTTTGCGACATCGATAATAGAAATAATTGATTTGTAATGACTTGCTGAGTAGACTTGACAACGGGGCATGCGCTTTCTTATTTTAGTTAATCGATTGATTAAATCAAACAGTTAATACAAAGATATCCATGAGTCCGACCAAGACCAACAAACCTAAAAAGCATCGACCGGAGAAATCCGAAACGAAGCTTTCAGTTGCCGACCGCGCAGCAAAAATCGCCGAGTTCCGCGAATTTCTCGAGCGGTTTAAATCTTCGCAGCAGATAACAGAGCCCGACTCGCCGCGCGCCCGCATTCTCGATACTGCCTTCACGCTGTTTGCCGAAAAGGGATTCCACGGCGTAGGGGTGAGAGAAATCGCCGTTGCCGCGAAGGTCAACCAAGCGATGGTGCATTACTATTTCCAGACGAAAGAGCAATTGTATCACCGCGTAATCGCTACTCAGATGGTGAACATTGCACAATTCATCTTGATGCAACTCGATCTCAAACACACCCCCGAGGAAATGATTCTCTCGCTCCCTCGACGCATTACGAACATGCTGCAAAATCACCCGAAATGGTCGCAACTCATCTTGCGGGAAGTCGCCGAAGGGGGGAAGCATCTGGCGGAAACGGTTAACGAACTCGGTGAATTGGGGCCGCGGGGCATCTCGAAACAACTCGCCCTCCTCTATGGTCAAAGCGTCGCCTCCGGCAATATTATCGACCTCCCTCCCGCGATGGCGGTTCCGTTACTCATTGGATTCAGTTACAGCGCCGCCTTTATCGAACCGTTCTTCCGAGTAATTTCGCAAAGCGAAGGCGAATCGGAGAAACTGAACGAGATGCGCATCACGTTAATGGAACATCTTTGGCGATGCGGTATGACAACGCCCATGCCGCGAGGAAAAAAACATGCTGCGAAGTAATCGATTCTTCCTACCATTCATCGGTTTTTTACTCACGATTCTCATCATGCAAACCACTGGCTGGGCGGCAGAAGATGCCAATTGGCGATTGGAAGATTGCATCCAGCAAGGGCTCAATACATCACCGCGACTGCGCTCCACCTCCGAACAACTTATCCGCGCCGAAGCAGGTTACCGCGAAGATCGGGCAAACCGGCTGGGAACCGTAGACATTACCGGCAACTACTCGCATAACACCGAAGTTCAGGAGCTATCGTTGGTGATACCATTACCAACGGGTGTCGTCGAACGCAAAATGAGTTTCGGCGATGGCAACAATTTCGATTTTGCCGCAACGGCAAAACTTCCCTTGTATACCGGCGGCGCAATCTCGAACCGTATCCGCGCTTCCGAAGCCGACCGCGCTGCAACATCGTACGATCTCGCCGCCGACAGCGCGTCTTTTGTCGCCGAAATTCGGAGAGCGTTTTTCAACGCGTTAGGCGCACAACAAGCGGTGAAAATCTGCGATTTGAATGTCTTTACGCTTACCCGTCATCACGCCGACGTAGCGAAAATGGTGGAAGTCGGCGTCGGTACCGAAGAACAACTGACGATGGCGGAAGCAGCGGTGCTGCAAGCTGAAGCAGCACAAGCTGCTGCGCATTCAGAATTAATCGCATCCCAATTTGCGTTAGGTAATCTGATCGGACTGCCCGGTCAATTGATTGATCCGACCGGCGACTTAACAAAATCGCTTTTTGTCAACGATATCACAACGAGTTGGAACGACCGTCCCGAAGTAAAGTCGATCGAATTACGTCTCAAACAGAGCCTGTCGAGCGCCGCCGTTGCAAAAGCGAGTTTTCTACCGAATCTATCGGCGATGGCGGCATACCACTATGCGAAACCAGGTGTCGACGCAATTTCCAACAAGTGGATGGATTACGCCATCGTCGGGGCGAATTTGTCGTGGACGCTATGGGATGGAAAGGCGCGTCAACAGCGGCTGGAGAAGTCGATCTCGCAAACCCGCACGGTTCGGGAAAAACAAATCGAATTGCGCAACGCCTTGCAGTCGCAATTTGAAATCGTAAAAATCCGTTCGCAATACGCCGACCACGCCAAAACCTACTTGGCGAAGCGAGCCGAAGCGGTTTCTAAACGCGCCGAAATGGTCCAAACACGTTACAAAACCGGCTCAGCAACCGAGCAGGAGTGGCTCGACGCTTACGACGAAGCCAATGCAGCACAGCTTGCGCTGAATAACGGTCTAGTGCGGTTACGAATCGCCGAAATCGAGTATCTCTACACGATTGCCAAGTAAAGAAGTTTTCCGAAACGAAAGAGAATCCCATGAATGCGAAATACATTCGATTCGTACTCGCTGCTGGCGCAGCCCTACTGCTTGTTTTCACCGGCTGTAAAAGTTCCGAGTCGCAATTGCAACCAACCGGCACATTCGAGGCGACCGATGTGGCAATCCAACCGCTGGTGTCGGGGAGAGTGCAATCCGTGAAGTATGCCGAAGGGGCGGTCGTCAATGCCGGCGACACGCTGGCGGTAATCGATACGGAGTTGTTGTCGCTGCAAAAGACTCAGTCGGAAGCGCAGCTTACCGAGTTGCGGGCGACCCTCGTCGCCCTGCGTGCGCAACTCGCGCAAGTCGAATCGCAGTATAAAAATGCGACGACAAAAGAGAAGCGTCAAACGATTCTGTTGGAAGCGGGGACTACTTCGCAACAGATGTACGATGACAGTCGGTTGCAGTCCAATCTTTATCGATTACAATCGCAGGCACTCACTGCACAGATTGGTGCTAACGAAGCGCAACAACAGCGAATCGGCGCGGCAATTGCTGTCACCGAACGGCAGCTACGCGACGGATTCGTGTTGTCGCCGGTGAAAGCAACCATCATCGAACGAAACAGTGAGCCCGGTGAAACCGTGACGCCGCAAACTGTCATGTTTAAGATTGCTGATTTATCCTCACTAACGCTCAAGATTTACATCAGTGAAACGGAAATGAGCCGGATTGGTCTCGGTAAGAAGCTTATCGTAAAACCGGACGCTCACGGAGAGAAGACGTTTGAAGGCGTGGTCTCATTTATCAGTCCAGTGGCGGAGTTCACGCCGAAGAATATTCAAACGAAAAAATCGCGTGCCGATCTCGTATTCGCTGTGAAAATCACTGTTCTCAATCCGGCGGGAAATCTTCATCCGGGAATGCCGGCGGAAGTTCTCGTTCCATGAACGCGGCAATTTCCATCGAGCATCTTGCGAAACGGTATGGCAATGTTACTGCAGTCCGGGAGTTGTCGCTATCGGTAAACTCCGGCGAGATAGCCGGACTCATCGGAGCCGACAGCGCTGGGAAAACTACTGCGATTCGGATGATCTGCGGATTACTGAAGCCGGATAGCGGTACGGTGAAAATCGCTGGATTTGTGTTACCGCAGGGACAGAAAGCGGTAAAGGATCATCTGGGATACATGCCGCAGCGGTTCAGTCTGTATCCTGATTTGACAGTCGAAGAGAATATTCATTTTTTTGCCGACTTATACCAAATCCCGAAAAAGCAGCGGCTCGAGCGCATCGACCAATTGTATCACTTTTCCAAGTTAGGTCCGTTTCGCGAACGGCGGGCGGGCAGACTCTCCGGCGGCGTGAAACAAAAACTCGCATTGTGTTGCAACTTGATTCACGAACCGGATGTCATGATACTCGACGAACCGACATTCGGCGTCGATCCAGTTTCGCGACGCGAGTTATGGGATATTCTGCATTCTCTGCGCGAGCGCGGCACGGCATTACTCGTGTCAACTGCCTATCTCGATGAAGCGGAGTGGTGCGATTCGATTCATCTCATGCATGAAGGACAAATAATCGCATCGGGCGCGCTCGAAGAACTACTGCAACGTTATCCCTATCGATTGTCGGAAGTTGTTGCCGAAAATCATACGCGACAGGAATTCGACGCGGTGCGCCACGAATTGATGCAAATTCATGAGATTGCTCATGTTCATCGGTTTGGCGACCGGTTGCACGTCGCTTACCAGAGTGAAGTACAAGAACATTCGATCCATGCGATTGCGACTCACGCAGCGATGCAAGTCTATCCGGTGAAACCGATTCTCGAAGATTTGTTTGTTACGCTGGTGACCGCATGAGTGAAGCAACATACAACGAACGGTATGCGATCCAAGCGGTCAATATGTCGAAACGATTTGGTGCATTTACTGCCGTCGATTCTCTCAACATCACCGTAGAGCGTGGTGAAATCTTTGGATTTCTTGGCGCAAACGGCGCAGGCAAGACGACAGCGATTCGCGTATTTTGCGGATTGCTCACGCCTTCCTCTGGCGATGCGTGGGTTGCCGGTAAAAGCGTGAAAACCGAAATGAAGGCGTTACGGACGCGTATCGGATATATGAGCCAAAAGTTTTCACTCTATGAGGATCTCACCGTCGCACAAAACCTCGAACTCTACGGCGGCATCTACAAAATACCCTCATCGGTAGCGAAAGAACGTTCCCAAGAGTTACTCGGAAAAGTTGGTTTACTCGGTATGGAGAAACGAGAAACCCGTGATATTCCGCTCGGATTCAAACAACGATTGGCGCTGGGTTGCGCGCTCTTGCATCGTCCCGAAGTCGTCTTTCTCGACGAACCAACCAGCGGGGTCGATCCAGTTGCCCGCCGAAAATTCTGGGATCTCATTTACGAAGTCGCCGACGAAGGAACAACGGTGTTTGTCACGACGCACTATATGGACGAAGCGGAGTACTGCGGTCGGGTCAGTTTACTGGTAGCAGGAAAACTTGCCGCATTGGACACTCCAACCGGCATGAAGCAAAGCGTAGGGGCAAAATCGATGCAGGAAGCGTTTCTCTCCATTGTGCAGCAAGCAGAACAGGAGTTGCAACGATGACCCGAGTGCTTGCCGTTGCGAAAAAAGAATTTCTCCACATTCGTCGCGACGCCCGAACGTTGTTTGTGGCGATCGCGATGCCGATTGCGATGCTGATGCTTTACGGATACGCCATCGATATGGATTTGAAGCAAGTGCGAATCGCCGTACTCGATGAAGACCGCACACCGGAGAGCCGCGACTTGCTTGCCCGCATGACAGCGGGTAACACTTTCCGCATTACAACAATTTTAACGAATCGGGAAGAATTCAGCGATGGTTTTGCCGCGAATCGTTACCGCGCCATCGTCGCAATCGCTCCCGGCTTCGGCGAAGATATTGCGACTCATCGCGACGCGCGATTTCAAGTC